>JAGAQX010000131.1 GCA_017622535.1 Lachnospiraceae bacterium
GAGGGGAAGAAGACAACGCAGGAAAGTGCGGAAAAACAGCCCGTAAGCTACGAAGGTCTTATGACACAATGGAAGGAAGACGCAACAACGGATCATTTGACGTGTTGGTTTACAAGCGAGTCAGATAAAAAGTGGTTAGAAGAGGCTGCAATGGAGTTTGAGAAACAGTATGCAGTTAAGGTGAACCTTGTATATTATGATGGAATTAGCTTTTTTGAAGATATGAATAAGGAAAACCAGAAGGGGACAGGTCCGGATATGTACATTCTCGGGAATGACCAGCTTCAACTAGCAACAGAAAGTGGTATGGCTGAAGAGAATGCATGGTTGGATGATGCATTTTGGAAAGAAAATTTCCCGGAGGTTGCTAAAAATGCAGTTACTTATAAGGATAAGCAATATGGATATCCTATTTATTTTGACACCTATTGTCTTGTATATGATGCGAATTTGTTAGAAACTGCACCGGCATCTATCGATGACATTATTGCATTCTTAGATGCTTATGAGGATACTGGTTCTACAAAAGCAGTATTCCGTTGGGATGTAGCAGATCCGTATATTAATTCGATGTTTATTGCATCCTATGCGAACTTATTTGGTGACAACGGAGATGACCCAACCGCATTCCAGGTAAATAATGAAAAGTGTATTGCAACCATGGAATACTTCCAGTCCTTGAGTGCATATCTGTGGATGAATAAGAATAATATATCTCATGACACGATTCTAAATCGTATTAAAGATGGAACCTTGGTATTAGGTCTTTGTAAGTCAGACATTTTACCTACATTGTATGAAATGCAAGCCGTTAACGAGAATACAACAGAGGCAAATGCAGAAAGTGATACAGCTCAAAATGAAGGTGAGAGTACGGAAGATTCAGACGAAGCGGATAATGCAGAGAACACAGATGAAACGGCATCTACCAATTATCAGATATCTTATGTGCCAAGCTTAACAGCAGAGTTATCATCTACGTCCTTCTCAACAACATATAGTGCTTTTGTGAATCCTTATGGAGTAGATAACTCTCTCGGCAATATGTTTGCATTGTTCTTGAGCGTAGGCTATTCTGACCATGTGTATAATGGTAATGGAAAGCTATCGGTGGTGGACCAGAAGGATGCATTTAATGAGATGCAAAAGATTGTATATGCACAATACTTGAATTCTAAGCCAGTTCCAAAGGTGATGATTTTTGGAGATTATATATCTGAAAGTGGAATTACCTTTGATGCAATATGGGAAGGACAGGATGCAAAGGAGCAGCTAGATTTGTTGCAGCAAACAATGGAAGAAAAACTTAAGTAAAAAAATATATCAAGTATTTCGAAAAAATCGAGAAGGATATCATTCAGATATTATTTAATTGAATAAAATAATCAAGAAGTCTCACATACTAAAACCAATATCATGTAATCAGTTGATTATAGAAATGGAGGGAATCGATATGTGGGGCTTTTTGATTGCAATGCTATCCGGTGCGTTGATGGCGATACAGGGTGTTTTTAACACAGGAGTAACAAAGGAAACTGGACCTTGGCTTACTAATTGCTTTGTGCAATTGACAGGTTTTTTAGTTTGTTTGGGATTTTTTGCATTTATGGAAATGGGAAAGGTTCCGGTGGGGGATTTGTTTCGGGTAGATCACAAATATATGCTGACTGGTGGTATCATAGGAGCATTTATTACATTTACCGTGATTCAGAGTATGTCATCCCTTGGACCAGCACAGGCAACTTTGGCAATTGTTATTACACAGGTCTTAGTTGGATATTTAGTAGAATTATTTGGTCTGTTTGGTGTGGAAAAAGCTGATTTTTCTTGGCAGAAATTAATCGGTGTTGTGATTGCAATTGTAGGATTAGTGATATTTAAGTGGGAAAAATGAAGACATTTTGTGATATGTGCACAGTAAATGATTTTTAAGATTCTTAAGAAAAAATAAACATGGAAAAAACAGTTGTAAATTGCAAAAAAGTTCGGTATGATGAAACAGTATCTTGATTTCATTTAATATGGGAATACTCTGCATATAGGTAAGAATACTATATGAAGGAGTGAATACAAATGAATAAATTAATTGTACTAATTCTGATGTTTGGAATGAGTTTATTGGTTGGCTGTTCTAGTAGTGAAACGGTTATGACTGCTGACACGGAAAGTTTGAACACAGGTGTTTCTAATTTCGAAGATACAACAGAGATTGTGTCTGCAACAGAAACGGCTACATTTTTCTATGTATATGTGTGTGGTTATGTTGAACAACCAGGTGTATATCCATTAAAACCAGGAGCGCGTATTTGTGATGCATTAGAGCTAGCTGGTGGTGTAACAGCGGACGGAAAGCCTGAGGCATTAGACCAGGCGCAGCGTGTAGAAGACGGACAGACCATTTATGTTCCGGGACGCTACGAGGATGTGGAAAATGTGGATGTAGACGATGGATTGGTTGATATCAATAAGGCGGATAAGGCGATGCTGATGACTTTACCAGGAATTGGTGAATCAAAGGCGGAGATGATTCTTCAATATAGAGAAGAACATGGTGCCTTTGAGGCGGTTGAGGATTTGATGAACATTCCAGGAATTAAAGAAGGAGTATATAATAAGATAAAGGATTCGATTAAAGTGTCGTAAGGAATAGAGGAGATTGAAGATGAAAAAGGTTTTGGTTGTAGATGACGAGAAGTTAATTGTGAAAGGAATTAAGTTTTCATTAGAGCAGGATGAGATGACTGTCACAGCAGCTTATGATGGAGAGGAAGCATTGGAACTGGCAA
>JAGAQX010000132.1 GCA_017622535.1 Lachnospiraceae bacterium
AGATTGTGACAAATTGCTCCTGTTATGCTAACACCAACCAATGAAAAATGAGGAAAATGTTTCAAAATACTCATAATTATAATGCAACAAAAACCTCCAGCAAAGCTATAAATAATCCCTGACACTCCCGAAAACAAAAAACCTGCCAATAAAACCCTCACCGTCATGAACATCATGACATTCTTCCAATTTGTCCGATACAATAGCAAAATGGTAACAATATTCGCAAGACCAATTTTAACCCCTGGCACCGCAACAAACACCGGAATCAAAGACTCAAAATAAGAAAACACTAATGCTAATGCCAACAACATACCTAACTCAGTTATTCGTACCGTCTTCATAATTCCACCAGCCTAATTATCAATTTCATTAGCTATATTACCCTCAATCTCAACAAAAACTTTATTTGGAAGACAAATAATCATCTCGCCATGTTTCGATATAGACTTATGTTTTACACATACCTGGTCTGGACAATTTGCATTCTTCATATATACCTGTCCATTCTCTATCACAATTGTATTGGTAATTCCTGTGTGTGATGCATCAAAAACCTGTTTATCATTCACAAATAAAACAACTTCATTCTCAGACAAGGAATATGTCTTTGTCATTCCATCTACAGTAATATGAACATAATTTCCTTGTTTTCTGTTCAAATTCATACATAAAAGAACAACTATAATTATAACAACAAATATTATAACAACATAATCGCCTTTTTTTAACCTAAGCTTATCTTCTAACATGTATCCAGCTTTCCATTTATTTTACCAAAGTGTACTCATCCGACTTTAATCGAAACTTCTTTTTTAATCCTTTTGTTACATATACATTCATATCCGATGTTACAAACACAGCTTCAACACCCTTTTCTTGTACATAATTCATGCCCTCTTCTAAACCTAATACAAAGCATGCGGTAGACAACGCATCTGACAAAAGACCACTATCACTGACAACCGAAACAGATATCAATCCGTTATCAGCGGGATATCCTGTAATCGGATCAAAAATATGATGATATCGCTTTCCATCCAACTCAAAATATTTTTCATAATCACCTGATGTAGAAACCACAACATCTCCATCAACATCAATAATACCTAAAACCTCACCCGTCTGATTGCGAGGATCCTGAATACCAATATGCCAATCCTTTCCGTCACCTTTATCACCATATGCCAAAATGCTACCTCCAATTGACACTACAGCACCTCGAATCTCCGTCTGCATCAACTGCTCCTTCACCATATCACAGGCAAGACCTTTTCCAACAGCACCTAAATCAATTGCCATATTTTCCTGATTCAAAATAATTCCATCCTCTACAACTTCTATATTATTCGCATCCGAAGAAAGAATCCGCTCCTGTAAAAGTGCTTCATCCGGAATTTCAGCTAATCCCTCCTCAATCCCCCATAAAGAAGTAATCGGGTAAATGCATGGCGAAAACGCACCCTCTGTCTCTCTCCACACCTGTATTTCAACCTCTAAACACTGTAAAACATTATCCGAAAGCTTATTCGTACCACCTGTCACATAGCTCGAATTAAGCTTGGATATTTCTGAATTATTCTTACGGACAGAAATTTGGTTTTCCAACTCTTGTAACGTTTCATCTATCATTTTGTCCACACGATCACTTACAGTGATATCCTCTGCATAAATCGTCTTTTTAATTGCAGTACCCATGGCAATACCAGTATATACCTGTGTTCGTACTTCATGACCACCGCTTGTTATGGTTCGAATTGCAAAAAAAGAAAACAGCAGAATACAAACAATTGCAATTGTAACATTAAAAAATTTTCGATGTCTTGCAATAAATCTCATAGTAATCTAAAACTCCTATCCAATCATAAACGAAATCTCTGCTTTACAAGCAAGCTTACCATTCACAGAAGCTTTGACAGCACCGATTCCTAATGGTCCCTTAATTTTAATAATCTCGCATTCCAAATCTAATCGATCTCCCGGAACTACCTTTTGCTTAAACTTTGCTTCTTTAATACCGGCAAAATATGCAATCTTTCCCTTGTTTTCTTCCATAGACAGCACCGCAACTGCACCAAGCTGTGCCAATGCTTCAATCTGTAACACACCTGGCATAACTGGCTCCCCTGGAAAATGTCCTGCAAAAAATGGTTCATTATAAGAAACATTCTTATATCCCTTAATGGACTGGCCAGGAACCATCTCTGTTACTCTGTCGATCAAAAGAAACGGCTGTCTGTGTGGTATAATCTCCATAATTTGCTTAATATCTAATTCCATAATCTTTATCCTCCAAATATATAAATTATATTACACCATAGTTACTCATTGTAAGTAAACTATAGTTACTATATAACTCAAACGAAAAAGGCACATTACTTCAAACACTTGAAATAAGAGCCTTTTTTATTCACTCATGTATTGTATTTTAACAAAACTTTGATAAATTGTATAGGGATAAACCGAAACAATTCCTATTCATTTCATCAATTAATCTGTGTATTTCTTTATAATCAATGTAGCGTTATGTCCACCAAAGCCTAATGAGTTTGATATACAAACATTAACGTCCATATTTACACCATGATCTTTAACGTAGTTCAAAGTGAATTCTTCCGGATCATCTAACTCACGAAGACCAACATTTTCATGAACATATCCATCCTCAATTGACTTCACACATGTGATAAACTCAACACCACCAGCAGCACCAAGTAAGTGACCTACCATAGATTTTGTAGAGCTGATAAGTGGCTTATTCTGTGCATCCCCCATAGCAATCTTAATTGCTCTTGTTTCGAACAAATCATTATGATGTGTCGATGTACCATGTGCATTAATATAATCTACTTCCGAAGGCTCAATTCCTGCATCCTTCATCGCAAAAATCATAGCATTTGCTGCACCCATTCCATCTTCTGCTGGAGAAGTAATATGATATGCATCTGAGGTTGCTGCATAACCGACAAGCTCTGCTAAAATCTTAGCTCCTCTAGCTTTTGCATGCTCTAATTCTTCTAAAACAACCACACCTGCTCCTTCACCAAGAACAAAACCAGCACGATCCTTATCAAACGGAATAG
Organism: Lachnospiraceae bacterium; assembly: GCA_017622535.1. Lineage (GTDB taxonomy): Bacteria > Bacillota > Clostridia > Lachnospirales > Lachnospiraceae > CAG-590. The sequence goes on from JAGAQX010000132.1 coordinate 3,084, forward strand.
AAGCACGAGTTGCATCATCTGTTGTATTAAGTGCTGTAAGTGCATTAAAGCCACCCATACCTACTGGACAAACTGCAGCTTCAGTACCTCCTGCAATCATCACATCAGCATCGCCATATTGAATTGTACGGAACGCTTCACCAATATTGTGATTACCAGATGCACACGCTGTTACAACATTAATCGACTTACCTTTTAATCCAAAATAAATGGATACATTACCTGCTGCCATATTAGAAATCATCATTGGTACCGCTAAAGGCTCCATACGATTAATCCCCTTTGATTGGATACGATAAATATTACGTTCAATTGTCTGTAAACTTCCGGTACCAGAACCCATGGCAATACCTACACGATATGGGTCCTCTTTTTCCATATCCAAACCAGACTGCTCAATCGCTTCCTTTGTAGCAACAACAGCATACTGAACAAATTCTTCCATTCTCTTAGCCGCTTTTGCATCAATATAATCCTTTGCAACGAAATCCTTTACCTCTGCCGCTAAATGAACCTTGAAGTCACCTTTCTCAAACTTGGTAATTGGACCAATACCAACCTTGCTTTCCTTAATGCTCTTCCAAAACTCATCCACATTTAAACCGATTGGGGTAACTGCACCCATACCTGTTACAACAACTCGTCTCATAACATTCTCCTTTTAATTCTATAAATATATTGTGTTCAGACTCAAGAATGCAAGCATTCCCTTTACATTTTCATAAAACTACTTGGCTCTGAACGTTTACATACTCATTCCACCATCTACACAAATAACCTGACCTGTTACATAAGCAGCCTTATCTGATGCTAAAAATGCTACCATCTCAGCCACATCCTTCACATCGCCCAAACGCTTCATTGCAATATGCTCAGCAACCTGCTTCTTTGCATCCTCTGGCATTGCATCCGTCATTTCTGTTACAATAAATCCAGGTGCAACTGCATTCACGGTAATTCCTCTAGAACCCAATTCCTTAGCAACCGACTTTGTAATACCAATCACACCAGCTTTTGATGCAGAATAATTCACCTGTCCAGCATTACCATATACACCTACAACACTAGAAAGGTTAATAATCCTACCAGACTTCTGCTTTAGCATTTGGCGTGAAATATGCTTGATACAATTAAATGTTCCCTTTAAGTTTGTATCAAGAACAGCGTCATAATCTGTCTCAGACATCTTCATCAACAAACCATCCTTCGTGATACCTGCATTATTAACCAAGATATCCAAAGAACCATATTCCTTCACGATGTCCTTCATCATATTCTCTACTGCTTCATAATCAGATACGTTACAACAATATGTAACCGCCTTTCCGCCATTAGCTGTAATTTCCGAAACAACCTCTTCTGCTTTTTCCTTACTTCCATTGTAATTCACAATTACAGTGGCTCCGTAGGAAGCAAGTGTAACCGCTGTACATTTACCAATTCCACGGCTTGCGCCAGTCACTAATGCAATCTTACCTGTTAACATCTTATCCTCCTTCTTAGAGACCAAAAACCTCTTTCACTTTCTCTAAATCTTCATACTTATCAACATTTACTATGGTTACTTCCTTGTTAATCTTCTTAACAAATGAAGATAAAGTCTTTCCTGGTCCAATCTCAACAAATGTGTCTACACCATCGGCAAGCATAGCTTCCACACACTGAATCCACTTTACAGAATTGGAAACCTGTGTAGCAAGCAAATCCTTAACTTCATTCTTGTCCGACACAAAGTCTCCTGTTACATTGGTTACATAAGGAATTGCAATATCATGGATCTCTACATTCTCTAATTCCTTTGCAAGTTTTTCACCAGCACCAACTAGCATTGGTGAGTGGAACGGACCACTTACATTCAATGGAATACATCTCTTTGCTCCAGCTTCCTTTAATAATTCAGAAGCCTTTTCCACTGCAGTCTTCTCGCCTGAAATTGCAATCTGTCCTGGACAATTGTAATTTGCAATACCAACAATTCCATCCACCTGCTCGCAAACCTCTAAAATCTTATCTGCATCTAAAGCAATAACCGCAGCCATAGCACCCTCACCAGCTGGAACTTCATCCTGCATATAGATACCACGCTTACGAACCACCTTCGCACAATCCTCAAAATCCATTACACCTGAAGCTACTAATGCAGAGTACTCACCTAACGATAATCCGCCTGTCACATCTGGCTTAATGCCCAAATCCAATACTGCTTGCATCATAGCAACCTCAGCAGTCAACATTGCAATCTGTGTATATTCTGTAATATTAATATCTGTGTTCTCTTCGAAACAAATCGCTTCAATATCAAGACCTGTTGCCTTTGAAGCAGTCTCAAAAATCGCTTTACTCTTCTCATTATTTTCATAAAACTCTTTACCCATTCCAACGTACTGTGCACCCTGACCTGGAAACATAAATGCAACTTTACCCATTTGTTTATCCTCCTTTATTATCAATAAAATAGAAATCGCATCCGAAAACACAATTTATTTATCTCATATATAATATCGAACTACCACTCTATCAACTGTGCCCCCCATGTCAAACCGCCACCAAAGCCACAGATTACAATCTTGTCACCAGACTTTAACATACCATTACGGTTCATTTCATTCAAAAGAATTGGAATAGACGCACTAGAGGTATTACCACAATGGTCTACATTCATAGGGAATTTCTCTATTGGCACTCCCATTTTGTTCGAAACAGAGGAAATGATTCTTGCATTTGCTTGATGCAATACAAAATATGTAACATCATCCTTAGAAACATTTGCTCTTTCCAATAACAAATCAATACACGCAGGAACCTTACGAACCGCAAACTTAAAGATATCTGGACCAATCATCTGAATATAATGCTTATCCTCTTGCTTCTTATTCAAGAAATTTCTTGTAGAACGCTCTTTACATTTTAATGACATACCCTTCGATCCATCACTATGTGTAATACTACTAAGAACACCGTGTTCTTTATCACGGACAATTGCTGCACCAGCACCATCTGCAAACAAGATACAAGTAGAACGATCCTTCCAATCTACCATCTTCGAAAGTGTCTCTGCACCAATGATTAACGCAGTTTTTGCTAGACCAGACTTAATATATGCATCTGCGGTCTGGAACGCATACACAAAACCAGAACATGCTGCATTAATATCAAAACATGTAGCATTCGTCGCACCAATCTTATCTTGAACAATACAAGACATACTAGGAGTTGCTCTCTCTCCAGAAAGTGTTGCAAACACAATCAAATCAATCTCCTTTGGATCAATGCCTGCATTCTCAATCGCTGCAAGAGAAGCCTGTGCACCCATATAGGATGTAGTCTCATCCGTAGCGATATGACGCTCCACAATACCCGTATGTTCTCTAATCCACTCATCATTTGTTTTTACAAGTTTTGCCAACTCATTATTATCAATAATTGTTGGTGGCAAAAAACTACCTGTTCCAATAATTCCTGTAGCCATTACTTACCTCTTTCTTATGTTTCATAATAATTATTAACAATACATTTCTTTCTAATAAAAAAATCTGTCACTTTGTATTAGCATAAAGAAGATAAAAACTTATTTGCTAACACAAGAAAATAGACTCATATACTATGATGAGTCTATTTTCATAACCGATTATATTGAATAAATGTTGTTTTGTCAACAAGTAATCCTTCTACATATTACATACAAAGATACTTATTGTTCATTTTCCAACAACGCAAGCTTTTCCTGTAACCCTTTGATTCGTACATTGATTGTATCAATTTGCGAAACAAATTCATCAATTTTCTCATCAATTGGTTCATTCTGTTTCTTTGCAATATAAATATCCATTCCAATTTGAGTGAACAATTTGTTTTTATCGTTGTTATATCCACGAATCTTGCTCTTTAAATCATTCACTGTAGCCAAACGCTTCGTAGTATCCTTTGCTTTATCCACTGCATTTGACGAGGTTTCCATTACCTTGTCCAAAAAATCATTCAATGCCATGTTACTTCTCCTTCCATATAATAAATCATAAAAATCATGCACTTTTATCTAAAAATATACAACCTCTTCTTCTGGTTTCTCTGCCTTTTCAATCTTTTGAGGATACAACACTGGGCCATCACCATCAAATTCCTCATAGAACTCACATTTTACCTTTGCAGTGACTATCACCCATTCTCGATCCTTCAAATTTGCTGTTTCCATCGTAACGCATTTAAAGCCTAAGAATGTAATATCCTCTGCGCAACATGTCATAGCAAAACGTCCTGGTACAAAAGCTTTTCCCTTATATTGAGGTGGACAATACACCTGACCCTTGAACTTCACAACACGATCAATATACTTTACTGGATTGTCTGATGCATCAATATAGAAAATACCATAATCTTCATCTGCGATTTCAATCACATCCGCATCCATATCATACGGGATTTCCATCTCACCATTGTCAACCTGAGCCTGACCATTAACATTTTCAAAAACAATCTGCGCTCTACGGTTCACTGTTTTAACTGCCATACGCATTGTATTAATATCAGTTTCATCTGTACATCTGTTAAACACTACCATGTCGGCATTCTGGATATGCTCTAACATCAAGGATTTCATATTATTATTGTATACAGTAAACGTAGTTGCATCAATTAAGGTAATTACCTGAACGATGGTCCATCCCTTCGGAACACGGATGGAAAACAACTTATCTAATTGCCACATTCCATTGTATTCAATCATAACCGCCTGTGGATTATACTCATCTTGTAAATCTAAGAGCTTTTCTGTATTGATATCCTCTTCCTCTAAATATGCAATCGAAATGTTACGCTTTGCAAGCTCCTTTTCATCATACTCTTCCATTCCCTCTTCTGTTACAAGCAAAAGAGTTGGATCTCCCTCTGTAAAATTACGGTCAATCAAGGTTTCTCTACAAAACTGTGTCTTACCACATTCCAAAAAGCCCATAAAGACAAATACTGGAATTTCTTTTTCCTGCTTTCTCATAACATGCTTCCTTTCCTGGCAAATCATAGAAAACCGTTATATATACAACGGCAAATACTATTGCCTAATTAAAGTTGAAATAACTCAACAATTCTATCTTCCTTTAACTCACTACCAATTACACAAAGCTTACCAGTTACATCCGGCTGCCCGCTTCGAAGCTCATATTCACCCGGAGTCAAATCAAAGTAAATCCATCCACCCTCTGTGTCCGGAACCATTCCCTTGGCACGCAAAATAATTCCATACTCTGGGTTATCCATATCAGCAAGAGCCTTAAGAATTGCTTCCATATCTGACTTATTATACTTATGTGGTGTTTCCACTCCCCAGCTTGTAAATACATCATCTGCATGATGGTGGTGATGTTCGTGTCCACATCCACATTCTCCATCATGGTGATGATGATCGTGGTCATGATGGTGACAGCATTCATCCTCGTGATGATGCTCATGATGATGGCAACACTCATCCTCGTGATGATGCTCATGGTCATAATGACAGCACTCATCCTCGTGATGATGCTCATGGTCATGATGACAACACTCACCCTCGTGATGATGCTCATGGTCATGATGATGACAGCACTCATCCTCGTGATGGTGTTCATGGTCATGATGGTGACAGCACTCACCCTCGTGATGATGCTCATGATCATGGTCATGCACATGTCCACAGGTTGGACAAACCTTAGCCTCTTCCATCAATTCATCTACCAAAGACTTTTCCTTCTCCATTGCAGCAACAATCTGTTTGCCATCAATGTCATCCCATGCAGTTGTAATGATTGTTGCTTTATCATTGTGCTCACGTAACATCGCTACCACCTGCTCCAACTTATCTTCCTGCATTTTCTGACTTCTACTTAAAATGATTGTTCCAGCATTTTCAATCTGGTTATTGAAAAATTCTCCAAAATTCTTCATGTACATCTTACACTTCTGTGCGTCTACTACGGCCGAAGCAGAATTAATTACAATCTCCGCTTCCTCCATATCAGCAACTGCTTTCATAACATCAGAAAGCTTACCAACACCAGAAGGCTCAATAATAATACGATCCGGAGTATAATCTTCCAATACCTGCTTTAACGCTTTTCCAAAATCTCCAACTAAGGAACAACAGATACATCCAGAGTTCATTTCATTAATCTGAACACCCGCATCCTTTAAAAAACCACCATCAATACCTATTTCACCAAATTCATTCTCAATTAAAACAAGCTTCTCACCTTGAAATCCTTCTGCAATCAGCTTTTTAATTAATGTAGTTTTTCCGGCTCCCAAAAAACCAGAAATAATATCAATCTTTGTCATGTTATTGCCTCCTATAAACCTACATACTATAAATACAGCACTATCTTACAGCTTACTAATATTTTCGATTAGTACTGCTATCATCCAACTAAATCAAACTAGTACTAAAATAACGCTCAACTCTATCAGCTAAAATCGTTGCAATCACCTTATCTTCACCGTATTTTTTTGCCATTTGCTTTGCAGCCCATACATTGGCACCGGAGCTAGTTCCAACCAACAATCCCTGTACCTTTGCAAGCTCTCTTGCTGTGGCAATCGCATCTTCATCTGTCACTTCTACAATATCATCAATCATATCCACATCTAAAACCTCTGGCACAAAGCCATCACCAATTCCTTGAATTTGATGTAGGCCCGGTTCATGTCCCAAAAGTGCAGATACATTCTTCGGCTCTACAGCAACAATTTTACAATCAGGATTCTTCTCTCGTAAATATTTACCCACACCTTGAAGTGTTCCACCACTTCCAATACCTGATACATAAATATCAACCTTTTCTTCGATTTGTTCCCAAATTTCCGGACCAGTGGTTGTGTAGTGAATACTTGGATTTGCCGGATTTTCGAATTGCTGTGGCATAAAGTAGTTATCACCGCTATTATAGATTTCCTGTGCTTTTTCCACGCAGCCACCAATTGATAATTCCGCTGGAGTCAACACAAGCTCGGCACCTAACGCACGAATAATCTTCTTACGTTCCTCACTCATATTTTCTGGCATAACAATAATAACCGAATACCCTTTACGAACACCACATAAAGCCAAGCCAATACCTGTATTACCCGAAGTAGGTTCTACAATTGTCATTCCTGGCTTTAACTTACCCTCAGCCTCTGCTACCTCCAACATGTTCTTTGCAATACGATCCTTAATAGAACCACCTGGATTTAAAAATTCTGCCTTTGCAAAAATATTTAATCCTGTTGTCTGTTTCAAGCTTACCAATGGTGTGTTACCAATTAAATCTAAAATATTCTCTACATACATCTCTTACTGCCACCCTTTTGCTATATTAATTTAAGATTATATATAAATCGAAAACGTTACAGAGCTCGATATCTAATTCAACTCTGACACGAAACTATTTTGTAATCTTAACAGTTGTTGCCTGTCCTTTTTTCATAAATTTCTTCTTATACTTGTTAAACTTCTTCTTGCTCATCTTCGGAAGCTTAATCTTTGCTTTTTTGTGGATATTCTTAAAAGCATTACTCTTAACCGATTTCACCTTCTGAGACTTCACTGTAATTGTCTTAAGCTTTTTACAGTTCTGGAATGCTTTCTTGCCAATTGCTGTCACATTAGAACCAATCGTAACCTTTTTGAGCTTCTTATTATTGTAAAATGCTTTACTACCAATGGAAGTTACCTTAAATGCATAACCATTAATATTTACTGTCGAAGGAATCGTTAATGTTTTCTGCTTCTTGTCCTTTGCTCCTACAACCATTACCGTTCCTTTTGTTGCATGCGCTTTCGTAATCTTATACTTTAATTTTCCAATTGTCCATTTACTATTCTTCTTTGGTAATGCCTTTTTTACCTTTGTCTGCGCATAAGCATTCTTCGAGGTATCTACATTTTCTAGTTTTTCCGGATCAACACCATTAAATGTTGTGTTAGACATATATGTAACATTTGGTGGAATTTCCATTTCATGTATATTCTGACAATCCTCAAAAGCATTATCACCAATGGTTGTAAGCGAATCTGGCAGCTTAATTACATTTAGATTCTGACAGCCTGAAAAGGTATCATTTTCAATGGCTGTTACACCTTCTGGAACATCAATTTCATGTAAATTCTGACATCCCTGAAATGCAGCTGTACCAATTTTTTCTAATGTGTCACCTAAAAAATAGATATTATTAAAATTATCGCATTCAAAAAACGCATAAGCTTCAATTGTCTTCACCGTCGCTGGTAAAGTAACCTCATGTAAATTTGTGCTTCCCTTAAACAAAAATGCAGGAATGGAAACAACGCTACTCTTCGACATATCAAAATTACTTAGATTCTGGCAATATCCAAAACAATATTCACCCAACGTAGTCACACTGACCGGTAAAACAAACGGTGCTTCTGTACCTAGATTTTGAATATATGCAAATGCAAAGCTACCCATTGTTGTAACCTTTGATGTCTCTTGGAACTTAATGAAATTTGTGTTATGAGCCTTGTAGAATGCATAATCTCCAACTGTTACCACTGTGTTTGGAATTTCAAAACCACCATTATGATAAACACCCTCTACTGCATAGTCACAAATCTCCTCAACAGCTGGTAATAAGAAGTTTCTATCATTCATTTGATAGTTTGGTGCAACACGATATAACTACTTCATGTCCTTAGACATCAAGCATGCTCCAATTC
>JAGAQX010000133.1 GCA_017622535.1 Lachnospiraceae bacterium
CTGCTCCCTAACTCCAACATGCGATTCAAGGAATGATTAGCTGCTTCTCGCACCTCATCACTTACTTCCATTTGATTATCCATATTCTCGAGACCATATAACACTTTATCCAATGTGATCTTCTTCATATCATGGCAAATCATTGTATCACTTACAAGATGAAACACCTTATCAGGATTTTTCTTGCGAAGCTCATACAACACACCGCATTCTGTTCCAATGACAAATTCCCTCTTGTCTGATTCAGTAGCATAATCAATAATTCCACTAGTAGAACCGATATAATCGGCCAATTCTAGCACCTCGGTCTGACATTCCGGATGTACCAAAAACTCTGCATTGGGATATTGTAGCTTTGCCTGTACCACTTCTTCCTTCGTCAATGCATGATGAATCGGACAAAAACCATCATTGAATATAAAGTGTTTGTCTTGCACTTGTCCTGCTACATATCTCGCCAAATTCACATCTGGGATAAAATAGATATTCTTATTCGGCAATGCCTTCACAATCTTCACTGCATTTGCAGAGGTAACACAAACATCAGAGTGTACCTTCAATTCAGCCACTGAGTTAATGTAACACACCACAGCAACATCCTCATATTGCTGGCGAACCATTTTGATTTTCTCCACATCTGCCATATGTGCCATAGCGCAATCAGCGGTCTCATCCGGCATAATGACTACCTTATTTGGATTTAAAATCTTTGCACTTTCACCCATAAAAGAAACACCGCAGAACACAATCGTATCTGCTTCAATTCCTGTTGCAACCTTACTTAGATAAAAAGAATCCCCGATATAATCTGCAATTTCCTGCACCTCATCTGGTACATAATAATGGGCTAAAATCACTGCATTTCGCTCTCTTTTCAATTCTAATATTCTAGCTCTCGTATCCATACAATCTCCCTTGCGTTTCAATTACGCACATTCACTCCATATCCTCTACTTTAAGCACATACATTCATCTGTATTCTGTGTTCCATCCACACATTTCAAACCCTACTAAACATTTAACAAAACTGCAACACCTAATTATTCTTCTTCATCTGGCATATCAAAGTTCAAACCTGTGTCATGAAAATCCTCAAATAAAACCTTATTCATATCAAAATCGTAAGCATCCGTATTCCCGTATACCTTACGTACTTCTTCTTCAATCTCTTCTTTGATTGGCATCAATGTAGCTACTGGGATTCCAAACATTGCAGAAACCTCTTCAATATCAATCTTACCCTGTAGCATTCTTCTTGCTGCTTCCAGTGTCGCCTTATCTGTATTGTTCATTTAAAAACGCCTCTTTTCTATATCTCGTTAATATACTTTTCGTTAATTGCAATCACCTGCTCCATGGCAGCCTTACTTGGTGCACCAATCGTCTCTCTCTTCTCTACACAGGTTTTTAAGCTAATTGCGTCATATATATCTTCTTCAAACACAGGTGAAATAGCCTTATATTCTTCTAAAGTCATATCATCTAAAGAAATGTTCTTGTCAATACAATAAAGTACCAACTGACCTACTATTCCATGCGCATCTCTAAATGGTACTCCGTGATTCACAAGATAATCCGCAGCATCTGTTGCATTCGTAAAACCATTCTTCGCACTGCTTTCCATCACGTCTTTATTCACAGTCATAGTATCAATCATACCTGTAAATAACGCTAAGCATCCCTTTACCGTATCAATGGCATCAAATGTAAATTCCTTATCCTCTTGCATATCCTTGTTATACGCCAAAGGAATACCCTTCATTGTTGTCAAAATCTGCATTAATGCACCATATACTCTACCAGTCTTACCACGCACAAGCTCTGCAATATCAGGATTCTTCTTCTGTGGCATAATAGAGCTACCTGTACTGTAGGCATCATCTAATTCCACAAAACGATATTCATTGGAATTCCAAATGATAATCTCCTCCGAAAAACGGCTTAAATGCATCATGATTGTTGACATTGCAGAAAGTAACTCAATAACGTAATCTCTATCTGATACAGAATCCATACTGTTCAAAGTCGGACCGTTAAAACCTAATAGCTGTGCTGTCATATTACGATCCAAAGGATATGTGGTTCCCGCCAATGCACCAGAACCTAATGGACAATAATTCATTCGGTTATGAATGTCACATAGTCTGTCATAATCTCTCTTAAACATCTCCATATAAGCACCAAAATGATGCGCCAATGTAATTGGCTGTGCTTTCTGTAAATGAGTAAAGCCTGGCATATAAGTATCGATGTGCTCTTTCATCAGTCTATGTAAAACCAAAAGCAAATCCTTTACCAATCCCTTTAAATTCTCAATCTCTTTTCTGGTATATAATCTCATATCCAAGGCTACCTGATCATTTCTAGAGCGTCCGGTATGTAGCTTCTTACCAGCATCTCCAATGCGATCAATCAAGGTTGCTTCCACAAAGCTGTGGATATCTTCATATTCAGAAGTAATTTCTAATGCACCACTTTCGACATCTGCAAGAATTCCTTCGATTCCTGCAAGAATCTCATCGCGCTCACGCTCAGTCAAAATACCAACTGCTGCAAGCATCTTTACATGTGCCATACTTCCTTCCATATCTTCTCTGTAAAACTTCTGATCAAATGTAATTGATGCATTAAAATTATATACTAACTGGTCTGTCTCCTTTGTGAAACGACCGCCCCAAAGCTGTGCCATTCTTTCTTCCTCATTTCTTTGTAAAATATAGTGTTGCTTTCATGAAACTTTTATAAAATAGTGCTTTTATAAAATATTTCTAATATAAAACTCTAGATTTACTGAATTGCTTTACACTCTATTCATCTCTAGACATACTTATTCTATTTTACAATAAATTGCTATATGTGACAAGGTATTCTTTCCTATTATCATTACGATTCTTCACTTTATACGAAACCTGTCGAAATTTTTTATATATTTTTAAGTATTTTTTTATATCGTTTTTTGATAATATTTGATATACTATATTTAGATTTCATTTTACAAAAAACTTTAGTTAAAGGAAGGTGAATATATGTCCAGACAGGAAATACAAAACAACACTGGTACGGATTTAATCATATCCGGGGACAAATATATATCCATAGGAGCCAATGGTTCCAATATTGTTCTTAAGAACGGCGAACATATGATATGGTTCGACGGAGATAATGCTTGGGAACAACTCTTCCAAGCAATAGACAAAGCAAAGGCAAGTTTATCAACCTGATAAACTTGCCTTTTTCTACATCAATTCTTCAATTGCTTCTCTTAAAATTGCAACTGCCTTATCACAGTCTTCTTTTGTAATAATCAATGGTGGAACCATACGAATAATACGATTCGAAGTTGCCGTAACAAGAAGCTTTTTCTCCATTGCCTTCACTTTGACCTGAACAGCATCCACGTTATTAAGCTCGAAACCAACTAACAAACCAAGACCACGCACTTCTTTTACATCTGGCAGGGTATTTAACTGTTTCATAAAATACGCACCCATCTCTTTTGCATTTGTAGCAAGATTACGTTCTAAAAGTTCTGTAATCTGTGCATAAGATGCAGCGCAACATACAGGATTACCAGAATAAGTACTTCCATGAGAACCTGGATTCAATGCTTTTGCACATTCTTCTGTAGCTGCGATAGCGCCGATTGGCATTCCACCACCCATAGCCTTTGCCATAGTAACCGCATCTGGTTTCACCCCATAATGCATAAATGCCATTGTATCTCCGCAGCGACACCAACCAGTCTGCACTTCATCAAATAATAACAACATTCCTCTTTCATCACAAAACTCACGTAAACCTATCAGAAATTCTTTTGTCGCTGGATATACACCGCCTTCACCCTGTACCGGTTCTACCATAATAGCAATTGTATTCTCTGTACATGCAGCCTTAAAGCTTTCTAAGTCATTATAATCTGCATATGTAAAGCCTGGTAACAAAGGACCCATATCCTTTTGAATTCCACTTTCAGGCTGACCTGTTGCTGTCAAAGCTGCAAAGGTTCTGCCATGAAAACTCTTCTTTGCAGTAACAATATGATAATGTTCTGGACCATACTTGGCAATACCATACTTTCGTGCCATTTTAATCATTGCCTCATTGGCTTCTGTGCCTGAATTCTGGAAGAATACCCGATCCATTCCGATAGTCTCACAAATTAGTTTTGCCAATAATGCCTGTGGAACTGAATATGGGTAAAGACTCGTATGCATGGCCTGTGCTGCTTGCTCTTGAATCGCAGCAACCACCTTCTCATTACAGTTACCTGCCGAATTCACTGCAATACCTGCATAAAAATCAAGGTATTCTTCACCATCCACATCCTTAATCATTGTATCTTTTGCTTCTTCCACAACAATCGGAAAGCGATATCCAATATCCCACATGTATTTATTAGACATTTCAATAATATCTTGTTTTGTTAATCCATAATCCTTTGCCTTCATAATATCCCTTCTTTCTTGTTTTTCCGTATTTTATCATTGTACTCCAATGTTTTATTTTGTCAAGAATAACATTGAATATTTATTCATGTTTTACGAATTTTATTCATTTCATTACATGAATTATATCCTTATACGCAGCGTACAAGCTATCATTTTTTTAACGATGTATTTTTCTTTTCTACCACATTCACATCCAAACGATTATACGGAATCACAATACCATTCTCATCAAATGCTTCCTTCACCTTTTCCCGCAAATCCCATATAGTAGGCCAATAATCCTCTGTTTTAACCCATGCACGCATTCCCAGGGTCATTCCACTTTCATTAAAAGAATCAATGAATACATCCTTCGGTTCATCGCTGATAATTCTCTTTTCCTCCGCTAAAATACTATACACCAAATCCTTCACCTTTTTGATGTCTGTGTCATATGCAATCGCAATCTTCAATTCCACCTTACGCTTAATCTCATTCGTTAAATTGACTAAGCTATTATTCGTGAGAATTCCATTCGGAATGACAATCATTTTGTTATCATAAGTAAGTAAGCGTGTATAAAAAATCTCAATAGATACAACTGTTCCTTCCATTCCTTTATCATTTTCAATGATGTAATCTCCTACGCTAAAGGGTTTTAACATCAAAATCAAAACGCCACCAGCAAGATTTGAAAGTGCACCTTGTAATGCCAAACCAATTGCCATGGATGCAGTACCTAAAATCGTTACAAAACTGGTCACTTCTACTCCTACAATAGCCGCTGCTGATATAAACACTAAAATATATCCCACTACACGAATCATGGATATCAAAAAGCCTGCCACGGATGCATCCAATTTGGATTTCTCAAAAGAACGCTTTACTACCTTTAAAAGCATGCTAACAACTTTCATTCCAATTGCTATAAACAAAATTGCAATTAGTACACTTCCAGCCTTACTAATTAACCAATTAATTAAATCATCCAAGGTTTGCTTTAACAAGCTTGCCGATTCCTCCACTGTATTTGCAACTATATACATACCTATCATCCTTTCCGTGTAGTACATTCATTTCATACTCCCATATGCAAGTACTTTGCTATTCTGTCATAAATAACTTTGTAAATATAGTAAGGCTATCACATGTAAATGTTACCGTGACAGCCTATACCTTTTCTATACTGTTCTTTACTTGTCTTTCTTGATAGCTCCCGATTTCTTTATAGTCGTTTTCGTATCTACCACTTTCTTTGCAACTGTCTTCTTTGCAACTTTTTTGGTACCTGCATTCTTCTTCGCAGCAGCTTTTGTTGTAGATGCCTTCTTATCTACCGACTTCTTCACAGACTTTGTCGCTTGTTCCTCTTCCTTGTCAGTCATTTTTCTTTCTAACTTAAATATACTCATAGAAAGTGGTGCCAAACCGATTGAAATAGAGCGTTTTCTGTCATCTGCCGCAATCTTTCTGGATTGTCTAGCAGTTACATTCATACTGCCATCTCCGCCAAACTGCTCAAAATCACTACAGAATATTTCTTTGTATACGCCTGCATACGGAACACCCACTACATAATCCTTATGAGCAACTGGTGTAAAGTTACAAACCACCAACAATGTATCCTCTTCTTTCTCTGTCTTACGCAAGAAGGAAACAATACTTTCATTGGCTGCTGTAGCATTCACCCACTCAAAACCACTGGCATTGTCATCACAAGCAAACAAGGCATTTTCTGACTTATATAAATGATTCAATGCTTTCACATAATTGCGAAGAACTGTGTGTGCATCAAATTCCAACAAATCCCAAGCAATCTCACTACTCTCATTAAAGCCCTTGAACTGTGCAAATTCCTGACCCATAAACATCAGTTTCTTGCCTGGGTGCATCATCATATAGCCATACAACAAACGAAGATTTGAGAACTTCTCTTCATAACCACCAGGCATCTGATCTACAATCGAACCTTTGCCATCCACTACTTCATTATGGGAAAATTCTAAGATATAATTCTCATCATATGCAGTGGAGAGACTATTCGTGAGCTTCTTATGTTCATATTTGCGATATAGAGGATCCAATGCCATATAAGACAATAAATCCTTCATCCAAGTGGTATTCCATCTATAGTCAAATCCCATTCCACCTTCTGTAATATCACCAGTCAACATCGGCCAGCCGGACTCCTCTTCTACAATGAGCATACACTCTGGAAATCTCTCATTTATAATAGTATTCAACTCTTTGAAGAATGCTATTGCCTCTAAATTTTCATTGCCACCATACTGATTTGGTATCCAATTACCATAGGTTTTTCCATAATCCAAATATAACATAGAAGCAACACTATCAATACGCAAACCATCTAAATGATATTTAGAAACCCAATACAACGCATTGGAAATCAAATAATTCTTTACCTCATATCGACCATAGTCGAATATGTAGGTTCCCCATCTCACATTCTCACTTCTGCGAGAATCTGCCGGTTCATATAATGGTTCTCCATCAAATCGCGCCAAACCATTCTCCGACATTGGAAATTGACTAGGAACCCAATCACAGATTACGCCTATTCCTTTACTGTGCATGTAATCTACAAAATACATAAAATCTTGTGGTTCACCATAACGTGCGGTTGGCGCATAAAATGCCGTTGTTTGATATCCATAGCTACTATCCAACTCATGCTCCATAACTGGCATAAGCTCCACATGGGTATATCCCATCTCTGTAACATATTCTGCAATCTCTTTGGCAATCTCACGATAGTTATAAAACTCTCTTCCATCCTTTGGACGCTTAAATGCACCTAAATGCACCTCATATATATTCATTGGCATTTTATTCTTTGCCACAGTATTCTTTTCAAAATATTCCTTATCTGTCCATTCATAAGCTAAATCTGCAACTCTTGATGCATTTGCTGGACGAAGCTCCGAATAATTTGCATAAGGATCTGGCTTCATAAATGTGTCACCAGACTTTGTTTGTATCTCAAATTTGTATATCTCACCGACTGCAAGCTCCGGAATAAACAACTCAAAAATACCAGAATATTCAATGCGACGCATCATATGCACTTTACCATTCCAAGCATTAAAGTTACCTACTACGGACACTCTCTGTGCATGTGGTGCCCACACTGCAAATAACACACCCTTTACTCCGTCTAATGTACATGGATGTGCCCCAAGCTTTTCATAGATTTCATAATGAATTCCATCATTAAATTTACTAATATCAATCGGATCAATTACAGGTTCAAATGCATATGGATCCACCATCTTTTTCTTAGTTCCATCCATCAGAGTAATCTCTAAATAATATACAAAGCTTTGCATATCTTCAATCTTAGCAGAAAAGAATCCCTGTACCCTGTCTGAAATTAGTTTGTACTTTTTCTTTGTATTCTTAGCAACAACAACGACTGATTCCGCTCCTGGAAAATATACATTAACATACACGCCATCTAAGGTTTCGTGCATTCCCAAAATATGATGTGGATTATCATGACATCCTGCCACTAAAGCATCCACCTCAGCCCAGTTAATTGCAAATACTGGTCTTTTGTTTGCCATATTCCCTCCTAAAGTCAGAAACGGCGCTTTGGAAAAAGCGCCGTTTCTTCTTCATTACTCGCCTCTTAACTGTTTAACCACGCGTTTGATTGACTCGTTATATTCTTCCTCTGAAGAATTCTCAAATACAATTAGCTCTTTGATGTTATCTGGCTGATTGAAATTACATCCTGCAATATACTCATCCCAGTTCTCAAGCTTCCATGTATCACGGTCTGAATTACGCTTAATCATTCTCTCTTTACATACTTCAACACGAGTATTTACCCAGATTACAACCAACTCCGCACCATGCTTTGCAAGTTTTTCTCTCAAAGAATCTAAATACTCATCATCACGAATCTCATCTGTAAATGGTGCATTAATTAATACAGTATCATTATAATCCAATGCTTCCATTGCTAAATCTAATACACAATAATATTCATAGTCACGAATCTCTCTCTGGAAGAAATCAGAAGAACGATTATACTCTTCTCCTGCCACCTTGAAAATCTGCTTAGACAATACAATCAATGTATCCTTATCTAAATAAACACAGTTCGTTAATGCTTTCGCTAACTGCTTAGAAATAAATGTCTTTCCACATGCTGGTGGTGATGTAACTAATATTAAATGTTTCATTGAAATATGCCTCCTTCACGCCCTCTGGCTTAATTCACCCTTTGTACTCGTTCCCACAAACAGTACTTAGTCCGAATTATAGCATATTTCCCAAAGATTGACAACGTCTTTACTCACAAATATAGAATTATTTTAACTCATTAATACACTAAAAACTAACATTCTACATCAAATAGCTTCTCATGTTTTTCAAAGCAGATTTTTCAAGTCTAGATACCTGGGCTTGCGATATTGCTATTTCATCCGCAACCTCCGTTTGCGTCTTACCCTCAAAGAAACGCAAACGAATAATATTATATTCTCGCTCTGACAATCGGTTCATCGCATCTTGCAGAGAAATATTTTCCACCCAGTTCTCTTCTTTATTTTTCTTATCACTAACCTGATCCATCACATATAAGGTATCTCCACCCTCTTGATATACCGGATCATACAAAGACATGGGTGTGGCAATTGCATCCATTGCCATTACAACCATTTCTTTTTCCACTTCAATCTGTTTTGCAATTTCTTCTATAGTAGGCTCTCGATCTTCTTCACGCATAATTTTCTCCTTCGCATAAATCGCTTTATAAGCAATATCTCGCAACGAACGAGATACTCGAATGGAATTATTATCACGGAGATAACGCCTACATTCACCAATAATCATAGGCACGGCATAGGTAGAAAATTTGACATTTAAGCTTCTATCAAAATTATCAATAGCCTTCATCAGTCCAATGCAGCCTACCTGGAATAAATCATCCGCATTTTCAGCCGTTGCAGAAAAACGTTGAATCACACTTAAAACAAGCCTTAAATTACCTTCCACTAACTGTTCTCGCGCATTTATATCCCCTTGTTCAACTCGAATAAACAGTTCATTCTTTTCATCATTCGTGAGAAGTGGTAATTTTGCGGTGTTCACACCACATATAACGACCTTATTAAGTGCCATTTTTACGTCCTCCTTAACTAGTTTTATACTGTTAAGGATTAACAAAGAATGACTACTTTATACCACAAAATAACCACCATTTTTTTCCTAATTCAAGCACTGATTCGAAGCATTTCCTTTTTCAGGCGTTTCATTATTTTTTTCTCCAAGCGCGAAATATAAGATTGCGAAATTCCAAGCAAATCTGCAACCTCCTTCTGCGTCAGCTCGGTTCCATCTTCGTTATTCAACCCGAATCTCAGCTCTACAATCGTTCTTTCCCTTTCAGATAAAATGAGCATTGCTTTTTTTAATAATTCTCTATCTACTTCACTTTCCATATCTCGATAGAT
The DNA here is from genome assembly GCA_017622535.1 of Lachnospiraceae bacterium. Taxonomy (GTDB): domain Bacteria; phylum Bacillota; class Clostridia; order Lachnospirales; family Lachnospiraceae; genus CAG-590. The sequence continues at coordinate 9,908 of JAGAQX010000133.1, forward strand.
TAAATCCTCTTCCGTACCAAGAATGTCCGAAAGCAACAATTCATTTCCATCCCAATCTACATTTAATGGTTCATCAATGGAAACCTCCATCTTTGTTTTTGCACTTCTTCGCAAATACATCAATATCTCATTTTCAATACAGCGTGAGGCATATGTGGCTAATTTAATTTTTTTATCTAACTTAAATGTATTAATTGCCTTAATTAATCCAATAGTTCCTATAGATATCAAGTCCTCCACACCAACTCCGGTATTATCAAACTTTTTAGCAATGTATACCACTAGTCGCAAATTGCGTTCTATGAGAATACTTTTCACCTCCATATCGTCAAACGCTTCTAGCTTTTCCAATAACTCACGTTCTTCTTCTACCTCTAATGGAGGTGGTAAAATTTCAGAACCTCCGATGTAATGTATCTCATTTTTTGGCACCAAAAACATACTTGCCACATTTTTCATCATGGTAAGTCTAAATCTATCATTGCTGACTACATTCACTTTATAATCCTCCAAACCTAGCTTAAATACACTCTTTATGTAGTAATCCTTTGTATTTCTTACCTTTGAACAAATCCGCTGAAACTATCGCCACCGGTTGTTTCAACAACACCTTATTACTGCCTACAACACTTACCCGGTCCAGCAATATACAAAGCATTTGTCCTCTTAGACGTCCAACACTTTGATATGGAATCTCGTGAAAACACACTTTCTCTTGTGTTGAGCAAGAGAGAATATAAGAATAGTCTAACCGCCCACACTTCTTATAATGTTCTAAAACTAACTTTTCTTCTTCTATTAAACATTGATTGACAACATTTTCACATAATACCAATACCGGTTTACGAAAAACGGGATCCATAAGCAAATTGCCTGTATCTAAATATACACTCTCCACAATGATTCGATTTCCATGTTCAATTTGTATTATATAAATATTGTCATTTTCTTTCATTGTCTTACGTACACTATTTACAAAAAATAGTACACAAGCACAACTGATACTAAATATCACCAACCACTGTAGCAACTGCAACACAGAAACATGATATAGGTATCGGATGTAATTCATAATGCCACCAATTAGAACCATAATAGTGGTGGATAGAAACCATGTACGAACAAACGTCAAATGCTTTTCCCCGTAAGGTATTGCAACGGTTCCCATAGTGATTCCAACACTGATGACAAGCCCCTTCCATCCCATGAACCACGACGGAAGCATAATGAAAGCAAGAAGTAAAACTGCGCCTAGCAAAGCTCCTAATATCACTTTCAAAATGCGAATTTTTTTTTTAATAATCACACCTGTTATGTATAAAACCATAAAATTCGCTATAAAGTTAACCAAGAAAATGACATCAAGATAAATAGTTATTTGCAATATATCCCTCCTGCTCTTTATACAAAGTATATTGCAAAGTCAAATCTAAAAAAGTCGAATCTATGAACCATATAACGCATTTTTGTAAGCCCTTACCTTTAACAAAATGAAAAGAGACCGACAGATTTCATCTGTCAGTCTCTTATAAC
>JAGAQX010000134.1 GCA_017622535.1 Lachnospiraceae bacterium
CTCACGCACTCTCGCAAGCTCTGTACGTGTCCAGTCAAACACTGGCATAAAGTTATAACACACTAAATGAATATCTTCCTCACCAAGATTTCTCAAGGTTTCGATATAGTTCTCAATATACTGTTCACGCTCTGGAGCACCAGTCTTAATTGCATCATGAATGTTAACACTCTCAATACCTGCAATATGAAGTCCTGCAGCTGCAACCTCATCCTTCATTGCGCGAATTCTCTCTCTGCTCCACACCTCGCCTGGCTCTGTATCATATAAAGTTGTAATGACTCCAGTTACACCAGGAATCTGGCGAATCTGCTTCAAAGTAACTGTATCAAATTTGGAACCATACCATCTCAATGTCATTTCCATGATAATCTATTCTCCTTTTTTATACTCTCTTCACTTTATTAAGTGCCGCATTAAGCGCAAGCATCTGCTCCTTAGTCACCTGTACATTGGCTGCTCCCATAAGCTTCATGAGACGCACCATTGTAAAGCTTCCCATCATGCCCATCATCTGGCCCATATTCTCTGGCTTAATCATAGTCTCCTGCTCACCGCTAGACATAATGCTTGTCATCATCTGCATAATAGTCGCCTGTCCTTCTGGTGACTTCATAATTTCCTGTAATTCATCATTTAATGAGTAGTATCCCTCTACCTCTGTAATATCAAACCAGTTAAGAACAGCACCCTTTTCTCTTAAAATATAATCCTCATTGAACTTGTCTACCTTACGGATGAAGCTCTCGTCCTTGCAATCACCTGCCACTGCTACTAGGTTAGACTCACCTGCATTTGGAACCATGAAGTAGAAGAAGTGTTCAGCGCTTTCCTGCTTACCTAAGCTCTTACCATTTACAAACAACTCAACCTCTGGCTGGTTTGAATATACAGTAACTTTTGTCTCATCCTCTACTCTGTCAACATATCTCTTACCACAAATGTGTACAAATGGCTCATCGGATAACCAAGCCTTGTAAGCGTAGAAGGAATCCTTCTTATACTTACGATCAAATGTTACAAGACCCTTGTGGTTCTGTCCATCCTCGCCACCTTCTGCACGAGCATCTGCGCCAAAGTCAAACATGTTCCATACGTGTGTTGCCCAGATGTATGGTCTAGTAAATAACTGCTTAATTAACTCTTCATGATAGTATGCCTGATATTCCTCTGTATAATCACCCTGCTTTGGATTCGATGTATGCCAGTTAAGTGCCTCACATCCGTACTCACTCATACCTACTGGAATGTTCGGATATTTTGCATGGAAGTTATCAAACCAAGGACCGTTCATAGAGGTGTCACCACCGTACCATCCGAAATAGTGGTTGTGTGAAACAACATCTGGAATCTGGATGTATGGATCATCCATTGGACACATACTTACTACTGCAATTGTTGTCTTTCTTGTCTTATCCATATCATGAACCATATCGTTCAAAATTCTATGGTTCTCTAACAAATCATCTGTACTCTTTCCATCCATAGTGATTTCATTCGAAAGACCCCATACAACAATACTTGGATGGTTGTAATTCTGCACTACCAACTCCTTCATCTGAGAAATTGTGTTCTCACGGCCAGTTGGCATGTGCTTAGAAATGTAAGGAATCTCAGCCCAGATTACCAAACCTCTCTCATCACACAAATCATAGAAGAACTGGTCATGCTGATAATGTGCCAAACGAATGGTATTTGCTCCCATTTCACAAATCAAGTCCATATCCTCAATGTGGTGCTCTGGCAACAACGCATTGCCAAGTCCCCATCTATCCTGATGACGAGACACACCGCGAAGTGGATAGCTCTCACCATTTAAAATGAATCCCTTCTCTGGGTCAATTTCAAAGAAACGACAACCAAATCTAGAAGAAATGTTATCAAGAACCTCATCATTCTCTACTAATTCTACCTCTGCTGTGTACAAGTATGGATCCTTCTTTCCATTCCATAAATGTACATTCTCCAGTCTAAACAATGCAATTGTAGCATCTGCTCCCTGCTTTGCAGTAGCCACTACATTCCCCTCTGCATCCTTCACTGTAAATACAAGATCCTGTCCATCCTTAACATTTGTTAAGTATACTTCAACCTCAACATCTGCATCAGAACCCTTCACCTCTGGTGTCACTTTGATACCAGGGCCACCATAATAATCTAAGTCGAAATGAGATTCTGGAACTGCAATAATGTTCACATCACGGTACAAACCACCATAGAATGTAAAGTCAGCCATCTGTGGATATACTCTGTCATTAATTCCGTTCTCTACAGCCACAACAAGCATGTTGCTATCTTCTAATGCTTCTGTGATATTCACTCTCCAGGTTGAGTAACCACCATCATGAGAAGCTAACTTCTTTCCATTTAAATATACATCTGCTGATGCATTCGCGCCTCGGAGCTCAAGATAATACTGAGCAGCCTCTGGCAAATCTGTCTTCTCAAATTTCTTAGCATAATGACAAGTTCCACGATAATAGTCATTACCACCATCCTGTCCATCAATATTGTTCCATGAATGTGGTAAATTCACCCAGTACCAGCTAGCTGGAATCTCTGTAGGAATTTCTCCTGCTTCCTTTGTAAATGCCCATCTGTAATTAAAATTCTGAATCTGTCTCATGTAACCTTTTACCTCCAATTTCATTTTTATTTTGGGTAATTGTCTTATAATCTATACTGTAATCCACCCATTTCAACTGAACAATTACCCTGTATGAACCTATTTTAACACAATTAAAAATTTTCCCTACAGACAATTTCTAGAAAAAATAGTACAATTTTTATGTTGATTCGAAATCGGTTTCAAACTCTGTCCTTGCTATATATTTTTCCTTAAACTAGCCCCCATTTCCACACCAAATCAAAAAAGAGTCCAAAACGGACTCTCTTTCTATAGATTATATCTCAATTGTATTTGCATCTGCCAAATGTAGCTTCGTGTACAAAAACACTCTATCTCCAGCCTCTAGCATCATGTTACCATTTGGAATCAATGACTTATTGCGACGTTTCACTAGGACGATAACCGATTGTCTTGAAATGTCCAAATCCTTAATCTTCAAGCCAACCCAAGGATTTTGTTTCTTCAAAACAACCTCCTTCAACACAATATCCTCTCTATCCTCATACGGTTCTGCCCCCAGTACCACCATATCATCCTCTTCCAAAATCATATCTCCTCGTGGAATCAGAATTTCACTATCTCGATAAATAATTGCAATCACCAGTCTGTCCGGCAAATTCAGGTCTGCGACCCGCATTCCACACCATATATCATTAGGACCTACCGCAACCTTAACAAAATCCATATCGGCTTCATATCCATACTCATTCTTTCTCTTCACGGTAGAATACTGGTTGACAAAACCAGCAGAAATGATACCAGTGGGAATTGCTACCATTCCAACACCCAAAAAAGAAATCACAATGCCAAATATTTTTCCAAGTGTGGTAACTGGATATATATCACCATAACCCACCGTAAGCAATGTTGAGGTCGCCCACCAAATTCCAGAAAAGGCATTTGCAAACACCTCTGGTTGCGCCTCATGTTCCAAGCTATACATACATAAGCTCGACCCAATCATTAAAATCAAAATTATCACAACAGAAGACACCAACTGTTGACGTTTTTCGTACAAGACATCAGTAATCACATGCAAGGAATCGTAATATGCATTAATTCGAAACAAACGAAAAATTCGAACAATTCGAATCATACGGAATGCAACCGTTCCCGCGGGAAAAAATACAGGAAGATAATACGGCAACCACGACAAAACATCCACAATTCCCATGAATGAAAAAATATATTTTCTCATTGCTTGTAGCTCAGTCATTTCTGTATCCTTGTCGTACCTGCAACGAACAGTTAATACACGAAGCAAATAATCAATTGCAAAATATGCAACCGTTATCTCCTCTATCCACATTAGCAATTCGCCATATTGAATACGCATACTTTCATAGGTATACATAATACTTGCAGTAAGATTCAACAATATAGCAAACACACTAAAATAATCATACCCTCTACTAGCATGATCTAAATCCGAACCAACCTCTAATATTTCAAACAATCGTTTACGAATACGTTTCCACTTTGTACTGTTCATTTTGTGCCCCTCCTCTTTTCCATGACAACGTGTAGTAAATCTGCTTCCATAAATGGTTCCGAAACCACCACATATCCACATTTTTCATAGAATTCACTGACATGAAATTTGGCGTCCAATGTAATTACTTCTATTCCTTTTGCCCAATAGTAATTCTCAATTTGTTCTAATGCAAATCGTCCTACACCCACACCACGATATTCTTTCATCACACAAAACCGTTGAAGTTGAATGCATTTGTCGTCTATCCTTTTGCAACGCAATGCACAGATATCTGCATTCTCTATCTGTTTGTTTTCTATTAATCCATTCCCTGTAGCTCTTGGTTCCGTTTCATCTAGAACTGTCTCGTTCATCGAACTCTCTTCTAGTTCAACCATCTCTACTACAAAATGGTCACAGCTATCATTTAGACAATCCAACTCATCTACCTCAACGGACCTAGGAATCTTCTTTTCAATAGTAAAAACCTGTTCACGAACATTCCTTGCACGTTCTAATAATTCAGCTGTATCGGCTAGATGTAGTTTCATTAACATATACATTTCCTCTTGTGTAATTGTTCTTAATATAAAAATGAATTGTCATTCGTGTAGAACACATTTCAATATCATATTATACACGTTTATCGTAAGAAGTTCTATCTTTAAAACATTCTTCTTCACATTTCTAATATTGCTATTCCCAAAGCCTAAAGTTGTTATTAGCGCCCGTCGCCTTCCACAGCTTGAAGAGGTTGCCGATGAAATCAGAGCCGCAGGCGGTGAAGTACTAGTTGTACAAACAGATGTATCAAAGGTAGAGGACTGCGAGAATCTTGTTGCAAAAACAGTAGAAGCTTATGGCAAGATTGATGTATTGGTTAACAACGCTGGTGTGTTAGAAGCTGGACTGAAACCAATTGATTGCTACGAAGACGAGGACTTGGAATGGGTACTTGGAATCAACACAAAGGGGTGCTTATACTGTACAAGAGCTGCTGTAAAAGAAATGATGAAAAACAATGCAGGTTCTATTATCAACTTAGACTCTGTTGCAGGTGCATTCGGTACTGGTGGTGCTTCTTTGCGATTATCAGTCACATTTCTTTTCTGTCCTATGTTTTCGTTCCTATTTTCTCCGCCCTTCAAAATATACAAAGCTTTCAATGGCATTTAAGATATCTTCAAAATCCTCCCTCGGAGCAATCTCTAGATACTTTCTCAACAGCTCCTTCTCCTGCTTTTTTAATGGTCCATAGAAAATGTCGTACAAATTGTGACCACGCATGTATATTTTAAAGTTCTCATAGTTTTCCTTCAACTCCTCAACAGATTCAATATCCTTGCCTAGGACCTCTATCAAATGCACACCACTTTTAATACGATGTAGGTACTGTTGCCATTTATCAAACAAGGTTTCCCAAAATGCATCCACACTCTCCACTACCCCAATTTGTGTCATTACCTCTGGATTTAAAAAATAGTTTTCAAAGGAGTAATATTTTAATATCAACACATTCTGTCGTTGTACCTCTGGTAGCTTGTCAATATCTTGCTTATTACGTTCCCGGTAATACTCACAAAGCTGCTCTGCCAACCCTTCTGCATCTTTGCCATCTCCATCTCGAACCATTAAAAATTGATCCTTAAGATACAATTGATTCATATATTTTAAATTTGCGTAGGTCTTAATATTCGTACAGCTATTGGTTGTTATAATCGAAATTCGTGACAGATTGCCTTCCTTATCATACACCTCCGGATAAAACTTTTCTAAAAGTAACGGAAATCTGGTCTTATCCTGCTTACCTTCCACAATGAAGACGAAATCAACATTCAGAAAATCATTAGCACTATAACCCAAATCATCTAATATATCATCAATATCCGCATTTTGTCTTGCAATCGAATATCCTTCTTCATCCAATATCATCTGACAAATTTGACCGCGGGTAAAATTTGACACCATATTAGGTGAGTGTGTCGTAAATATCACCTGATTCTTCTTCGATAAGCGATACAAAATCTTGCTGGCCGTCTTTTGTAGTGACGGATGTAGAAATAATTCCGGATACTCCACCACAAGGATACTGTGCATCACATTTTCATCCTCAATATAAGTCTCTAGCATAGAAAGCATATAAATGCTTTTCATACCATTACTTAAGTGCTCCACTGTTTTCGTACGTCTAAGTTCTTCATGATAAGTCTCAACCTCAACAGAAAACATCTGATCCATATCATAGGACAAGGAGTAACGAATGTCCTCCACGCCGCCATTTTTACGATAATTGGCGTTCATTTTCTTAGTAAACTCACTTATATTCAGCTGATAAATCTTATATTCTAGAAGCTTTGCAGTCTCGTGGAGCTGCAGTTCCTCTGGCTTTTTCTTATTAATCAACCCAATGCAGCTAAAGCAATGGTTACAGTTCTTCGCCTCGTCGAACATACATTTATTCGAACGTAGACAGCTTAACTCCTTAGACTTTTGAAAGATTAACAAATCTTCTTGAAAGGACGCCAAATTTCTCGTAGTATCAATAAAATGAAGTTTTGGCAAAACCTCTAAAATATACGGGTTATGCTTGCTCACTCCATCATCATATCGCACCTTTCCACTGTGATTAATCACACAGGTGAAGGAGAGCTGTTCTCCTTGAAAAGATGGTAAAAGCTCTCGCACTTCTTGTTTCCATGCGTCATATTTCTTATATCCACTTACTAAACCCTGAGCATGAAACTGCTGTAAATCCTCTGGCTTTACTTCTAACACCATATCAATTTCAATATTCTGGCGCTTCTCATTGAAATCATGTTCGCCCACAATATAATGACCAGTTACTGCGCGAATTGCGTCCAACACCGCCGTCTTACCAGTATTATTTTTCCCCACCAAAATAAGAGAGTTTTCAATATCTTGAATCTTCAACTCTCGAATAGATTTGAAATTACGAATACACAACGATTGAATCTGCATGAAACCCCTCCATTTTCAGTAAAACACACACATCCACAACAAACTATTCACAAAATATTTGATATTATAATCCGTGCTACCACATATGATAAATCTATATTTATTATACGACAAAAGGATTGCTCTCTCAAGCAATCCTTTTTAACAGTATTGTATATTCCAAATAATCTATTCTTCGGTTGTGTTCTCAGCAGCAGCCTCTGTTGTCGACGTACTCTTTCCAAGCTTCTGCATAATACACTCAATCGCTGCATCTAACTGATTATCCTTCTCTCCATCAGACTCGCGATAAGCATCCGCATCTAGTTCAACCTCCACATCCGGCTCAATACCAATCTTATGAATATCATTTCCCTTTGGTGTAAAATATTTTGCAATGGTCAACTTGATTGCCGAACCATCATCTAACGGGAACATTCTTTGAACAATACCTTTTCCGTATGTAGTTTCTCCAATAATGGTACCAATACCATAATCCTTAATCGCACCTGCAAAAATCTCTGACGCCGATGCACTATACCCATTTACAAGCACTACCAAAGGTTTATTGAATTGATACTCGTCGGTAGAAGTATATTCACTTGTTACATTACCATCCTTATCTTCCGTATATACAATCTTACCCTCTGGCAACATGTAGTCTAACATTGCAACTGCAATATCCAACAATCCTCCACCATTATCACGAAGGTCAATAATCAAGCCCTCCATTCCACTAGTATCTAGATTGATAATACCTTCTACAAACTGTTCAGCAGTCACCTCCGCGAAGCTAGAAATCTGGATGTAGCCAATGTTGTTGTCTAACATCTTATATTCCACAGTCGGATTTTCCACCTTACGTCTTTTCATTGTAAAATCATGCTCCTTCTTGTCAGAAGCACGATACACTGTAACAGTAACCTCCGTTCCTTCTTCACCTTTAATCTTATCTACCACCGCATTAATATCCTGTGTAGTAATATCTTCACCATTAACCTTAGTAAGAACATCCTCGTTTTGTATGCCCGCCTCTTTTGCCGGACCATCAAATACCTTTGTTACTGTGATAACCTTTGTCTCTATATCCTGTGATACCTGAACACCTACACCTACGTATTCACCATCTGCGTCTTCCATGAAGTCAGCATACTCTTCTGCTGTGTAGTACACAGAATACGGATCATCCAAACTATCCATATAACCACGAATAATACCATCTTGTTTGGCTTCATCATCATCTTCGAAATAGAAGTTATCATCAATTAAATCTTCAATTCTTTCAAGCTTTTCATTGGTTTCTTTACCAATTACATCACTGTTATTCAGCATTTTCACTGATGATGATTGTTCATCCTTTGATTCGCTGGAGTTCTCGATTTTCGACTCCTCCACCTTCTCTGTCACCATACGCAACGGACCACTACATCCAACTAAACTTATTGTCATTACGCCGGCCATCACACCAACAATCAGACGCTTACTCCATACTGTTCTCATTTCCATCCTTCTTTCCAACTACGAGTCATTACAAAACTCATTATTTAAATAATCTCTATTACAAGTATATTGCCAGATAAAATGGATAATTCCATTCTATCCGGCACTACCTTGATTTTACTATATAATTGTTATCATTTCGTGAACACTATTGTAAATAACTCAGCGGATCCACATACGTTCCATCTACACGCACACCAAAGTGTAAATGAGGACCTGTAGAATAACCAGTAGAACCTGCCTGTGCAATCTGCTGACCTGCAACAACAGCCTCTCCCACTGATACCAATAATGCTGAATTATGCATATAAACCGTAACAACACCACCACCGTGATCAATACAGATATAATTACCCTCTGCATAATTGTACGTAGATACAATCACGGTTCCTGCTGCCGCTGCAACAATCGGATCTCCCGTATTGCAAGCGATATCAATCCCCTTGTGATTGGAACTTGCTCCTGCTGTTGGCGCTTCACGACCACCAAAATATGAAGTAATTCTAGTATTACCTGGTGCTGGCCAAGTAAACACACCACCCGTATAGGTACTAGTGGCACTACTACTAGCCGCTGCTTCCGCTGCCGCGATAATCGCTTCTGCCTCCGCTTGAGCTGCCGCGTACTTTTCTACTTCACTCTCTTGTGCCTTGATAGATTCTTCGTATTCCTGAACCTGCAAGCTTTTTTCTTGTACTAAAGCCTCCATCGTTGCCTTTTGGTCATTCACATCCTTTTGCAACGCTGCATTTGTCTCTAAGTCCTTATCTAACTTCTGCTTCATATTCGCAACCTGTTCTTTCGCTTTTTTTAAGCGCTTCAATACATTATAATCATAAAAAGAAACCTGCGAAACGTACTCCGTTTTATTAATCATATCCGTCATAGATGTGGCCGTTAACAACACATCTAGGTATCCCTTGTTGCCACTCTCATAAACCATTTGGATACGCTGCTTCATTGCTTCATATTGCTCATCCTGCGCACCCTTTGCAAGCTCCAAATCCTTTTGCGTTGCTTTTATAGACTTCTCTAATTCCTTTTGGCTTCGCTCTAAACGGCTAATCTCGACCTGAATCTTTGTTAATTCAATATCTAACTGAACAATATAATCTTCGATACTGTCCTTGGCGGTCTCTAGCTTTTCCAAAATCTCTTGAGCTGCCTTCTTATTCTTCTTTGCCTCTTTTGCATCTTCACGAGCTTTGTCTACAGACGCATCTGCAGTTCCATTATCCGTTGATTCTATTGCTTCCGTGGAATGCTCTGTGGTCTGTTCTTCACTACTCTCCTCTGAAGACTGTTCTGTTGCATCTCCTGCTGTTGCATAGCTTATAAACCCCTGCGTGGATATACTTCCTACAATTAGGGAAAAAACCAACAAAAAGCTCATGAATGAATTTTTAATTCTATTACGTTTTGCATTTCGATTATTTCTATGATTTGTAATAAACATCATAAATCAATATTCCTCCCTGCAAAGCACACATTTAAGAAAACACTGACGGTTTACTAAATGTGAAATTCCTTTACATTCACGCTAGTACATATTAAACACGCAAATGTTTGTGGGTTGTCAATAAACTTCCAAAGAAACCAACACCAACACCCATTAAAATAGAAATTGGTGCTAACCCCTTAAATACTTCACCTACTGTAACAAATTGAACCATATTTGCAATCAACTCAAAATGAGCTGCCAAATAGCCTGTCATTGCGTTGTAAACAAAATACATTATAATCAGTGGAATCAAAGAACCAATTAATCCGATAAACACACCCTCTACCAAAAACGGTGCTCGAACAAAAATATCCTTTGCTCCAATTAATTTCATAATAGCAATCTCTTCCTTACGAACAGAAATACCAATCGTAATCGTATTACTAATCAAGAACAATGAGACCAATAACAAAATAGCAATTACACCAATGGATATATAGCTTAATAGCTTAATCAATGCACTTAATGCCTTTGCAGTACCGTCACTGCTATTCACCTTGCGCACACCAGAAATTGCCTCCAATTGCTTAACAGTCACATCCTGACGTGAGACATCCTTTAAAGAAATCTCATATGAAGATGAATTCGCCAACGGATTATCGTCGCCAAACACCGAATTGACATATTCGTTATCACCTTGATAAACATCTTCAATATATCCCTTCCATGCCACATCTGCAGAGATATAATTCATATTAGCAATATTCTCAAGCTTCATAATCTCTGTACCAATCTGCGCAATCTGTTCCTCCGACGCACCCTCATCAAAAAAGACTGATACTTTCAATGAGCTTTGAATATCTTTAACCTCATGTTCCATATTTAATATAATAGAATAAAAAATTCCAAACAAAAACAAACAAGCAATCATTGTTCCCACAGAAGCCAGCGAAAAAAGTAGATTTCTTTGGATATTCTTGAGACCCTGCTTGATACTGTATCCCAATGTACTAATCTTCATCTTTATAACCACCTTTTTCTTCATCGCTTACAATCTTACCCTTTTTCAGCGTAACTACACGTTTTTGCATAAGATTGACAATTTCCTTGTTATGAGTAACTACGACAACCGTCGTCCCTTTTTTATTAATATCCTCTAACAAACGCATAATTTCCAAAGAATTCGTTGGATCCAGGTTACCTGTTGGTTCATCTGCCAAAATGATTTCCGGCTGATTCACTATCGCTCTCGCCAGCGCAACCCTCTGCTGTTCTCCACCAGACAATTCTTTTGGATATTGCTTATACTGTTTCGCTAATCCCACCATAGTGAGTGTACCTGGTACTTGTCTTCGAATCTCACTCATTGGACGCTCTATCACCTGTTGCGCAAAAGCAACATTTTCAAATACAGTGCGATCCTTCAACAAACGGAAATTCTGAAACACTACACCTATTTTACGGCGTAGCATCGGAATCTCTTTTCTTTTCAATTTGCTGTATTGCTGACCATCCACCACGATTTCGCCATCGGTTGGATTGATTTCTTTCAATAGTAGCTTTATTAAGGTTGTTTTTCCTGAACCACTACTACCTACAATAAAAACAAAATCCCCCTTATTAATGTGCAAACTCACATTATCCAAAGCTTTCTTTCCTGTTGGATATTGCATGGTTACATGTTCTAGTTGTACCATAACGACATTCCTTTCCTTTGTCTGTAACATACATCAAGACTCGTAACCGAGTCTTGACATTGATTTCGCATCAGCATTGCTTATCAGCGATATATAAATAATTGATAATTCTAGTATTCTAATGACTCCATATACTTCATGTACTTCACTACCATCAATGCAATCTTAAATGTAATTGCATCCTCAAACACACGAAGATCCAAACCTGTACTCTTCTGAAGCTTATCCAAACGATATACCAACGTATTACGATGAATATATAACTGTCTTGAAGTTTCGGAAACATTCAAGCTATTCTCAAAGAATTTGTTAATTGTTGTAAGTGTCTCCTCATCAAAATCATCTGGAGAACGATTTTCAAAAATCTCCTTGATAAACATCTTACAAAGTGGAATTGGTAGCTGATAAATCAAACGTCCAATACCAAGATTGCTATATGCAATAATATTGCGGTTGCCATAGAAAATCTTTCCTACATCTAATGCCATCTTTGCTTCTTTATATGAACGAGAAACTTCTTTGATTTCATTCACGATTGTACCGAATGCAACATGAACAGAAGACATTGCCTCTGTATTCAACATGTCAACAATCACTTTTGCAGTCTTATGCATATCTTCGTATGTTTCATTCTGCTTGACCTCTTTAACCAAAATGATATTCTTCTCATCCACGGCAGTTACAAAGTCCTTTGCTTTACTAGAGAACAAGCTACGAACGATCTCTAATGCATTTGTATCCTTATCATTCTTTGTTTCAATGATAAACACGATACGTCTGATATCTGCATCTATATGAAGCTTCTTCGCCCTATTATAAATATCTACTAACAAGAGATTATCCAACAACAGATTCTTAATAAAGTTGTCTTTGTCAAAACGCTCCTTATACGCAACTAACAAGTTCTGCACCTGAAATGCTGCCACTTTACCAATCATATATACATCATCTGCTTCACCCTTTGCAATAATGATATATTCTAACTGATTATCATCAAACACCTTAAAAAACTGATATCCCTGCAACATCTGACTCTCTGCAGGCGAATCAACAAATGCAAGTACAGACTTCTCATATTCTTCTGTATCACGAAGGGTAGATGCAAGCGCTTTACCTTCTGTATCCATTACACATAAATCAATTCTTGTTATTGCTTTAATTCCCTCAATGGTATCCTGTAAAATCTGATTTGAAATCATCCCGTTCACTCCTTATTTTATAGTATAAAACACCTATCCTATATTTTAACGGAATTTATCAAAAAAAGAAAGTATATGTTGCAAATTTTTTTTATTTTATTATAATTAAAAGTAGAAAATCCATAAAAAATTAACATTTTAAAAATTAGGGGGGCGATTTTTAACTATGTTGCAACAAAAGAAAAAGAATGCTGGTTTTTCTTTAGTGGAATTAATCATTGTAATTGCCATCATGGCAATTCTTGCAGGCTTTTTAGCACCTGCTTTAATTAAGTACATTGAAAGATCCAGACGTTCAGTTGATTTACAAAGCGCTGACCGTATACAAGCTGCATTACAACGTGTACTGGCAGAAACGGACTTTGAACCGCCGAACGGTCAAGCAGTCATCATCATAGATAAATCATCTACGGCTAGCGATCCTGTTGCTAGTGTACAAGATGAATTAATTCAAGAGCTAGGAAAAGTACCACCAATCAAATCATTTCCTGATTATTATTGGTATATTGTATACTTCCCAGATACAGGAGCCGTGCCAGAAGTTCACTTAACTGACTCCGCTAGTGGTCAGCCCAAATATGAGCTATTTCCTGATCACCAAGCCTTTGCAGATGGAGAAGAATAAAAAACGAGCATATCACACATGTGATATGCTCATTTTTATTGTTTATATATCCCAAAAAGATAAAGAAAGCGCCTACTTTACAGTAGACGCTTTCTATGTATAGAAAATTCTAAATTAGTCTAAAATCTTCTGCTCTGTTTCCTTATCGAAAATATGAATCTTGCTTAAGTCAAATGCCAACTGAACTGTATCACCAGGTCTAGCTGTTGTACGAGCATTAACTCTAGCTGTAATATCGAACTGATCGATTGTGAAGTATAAGTAAACTTCAGCACCTAACATTTCGTAAATTGTAATTCTAGCATCGATAATACTCTCTGGAGAAGACTCGATGAACAACTGCTCATCATGAATATCCTCTGGACGTACACCTAAGATAACTTCCTTATCAATATAACCCTGCTCTACTAAGATAGCTGCCTTCTGATCAGGAACCTTGATAGAGTGAGAACCGAACATTAATAATACGTCTGCACCAGACTTAACAACCTTACACTCGATGAAGTTCATTGGAGGCATTCCCATGAAACCAGCAACGAAAAGGTTAGTTGGGTGATCGTATAAGTTCTGTGGTGTATCTACCTGCTGAATAATACCATCCTTCATAACTACGATTCTTGTACCAAGAGTCATAGCCTCTGTCTGGTCATGTGTTACGTAAATAATTGTTGACTGTAATCTCTGATGTAACTTAGAAATCTCAACACGCATCTGTACTCTTAACTTAGCATCCAAGTTTGATAAAGGCTCATCCATCAAGAATACCTTTGGCTCACGTACGATAGCACGTCCCATAGCCACACGCTGTCTCTGACCACCTGATAAAGCCTTTGGCTTTCTATCAAGTAAGTGCTCGATATCAAGAATCTTAGCAGCCTCATGTACCTGCTTGTCAATTCTCTCCTTTGGAACCTTTCTTAACTTAAGACCGAATGCCATGTTGTCATAAACTGACATATGTGGATACAAAGCGTAGTTCTGGAATACCATTGCGATATCTCTGTCCTTAGGCTCTACATCGTTAACCATCTTGTCACCAATCCATAATTCACCTGAACTGATATCCTCAAGACCAGCGATCATACGAAGTGTAGTAGACTTACCACATCCTGAAGGTCCTACGAAGATAACAAACTCTTTGTCTTCAATCTCAAGATTGAAGTCCTTAACAGCATTAAAACCGTTAGGATAAATCTTATAAATATTTTTGAGTGATAAACTAGCCATTTTGTAAATTCCTCCTTGGGTTCTTATTATTCTTTACTGACTAAAAATCATAAAGTTATAATACATCATTTGCTTTCTAAAAGAAATATTACTATTTAACAAATAAATTCGAAAATCTTTGTTCATTTTGACACAAACCGTTCGTTTACCATTAAAATGCACATTTTTTCTTATGATTTATTATGTAAAATAAACAAGAATCGTATCGCTACGATTCCTGCTCTTTTTTATGTTTTTTAATTTTAAATTTCATCTTAAGATTGTTGAAAAATGCCTTGATTCTTCCATCCTTACGATACCATTTGTAAAGATTTTCAATCTTGAGTTTTTGAATAGATTCCGGAACCTCCGCCTCGGAAATTGCCTTGTTAAACAAAACATTACCAGAAAACAACAATAAGCCTGCATTGATTTGCTCCCGATGATTTTCCAGCAAAAATAACTGTTTTTTTTCTTCCAAAGCCACCAACAGAATATCCGGTGCAACCGAATTAATTTCATTAACCACATGATCCGCAGACTCTTCTTGTTCCGTCAGAAATACTCCACTTATGGTAATAAATGGCCTCTTCTCTTGTATATGCTCCTGTATATGCACAAAATGTTCTTCCTTCTCTGCAACAATGAAAACTTCCTGTCCCATCTCCACGGCATAATCAAAAACATTGTCAAAATAGCTTTCCATGAAGAAGGAATCTCTCTTATGGCCTAGTACTTCGTTAATACTCTTATTAACACTAACCGTTCCAGGCAAAACTAATTCACTGGCTTCGATAATCTCTCTCCACTTTGGATGTTCTTCCAACAAGAAAAGGGTTTCACTATTCAATAAGTATACAACCTTGCTACTTTCGTCCTTGAGGTACTCAATCGTAGCATCGCTTGCAGTCTTTGTCGCCGCTATGTCCACCGCAACATTCAACAACTGTATTCTATCTTGCATACAAAACACCTCATCTACCGTACAGTAGAATCATTACTTCCAATTACAATAAAAATATCTATTGAATCTAAAGATCCACTCTTAATCGTATAGCTTGAACTTTCCAAGGAACCTACCACAATCGTAGCTCCATTGAAATATGTCAAAAGATCTTCACCCATACCTTCCTGTGAAACGTAAATCTTAGTTTGGGTTTCACTTCCAGTATTATAATTACCAATTGCCACATTGGTACAACCGCCATTTTTAATCTTGTTCATCCAGCCATTTGCCAAACCGGATACGCTTGTACTATTCAAAATCAAAATATTCTTATCTGTAGACGCAATCTTTTGAACCTCAGTCGTTGGCTCCTCTGTGGTTGCTTCCTCTGTGGTTGCTGCTTCTGTGGTTGTTCCCTCTGTATCATTGGCATTCTCTTTCTCAAGCATCTCATGCAACTCATCCTCTGAGTATTCTGTCGTTGCCATATTTGTCTCATTTTCTGCGAGAATTTTTTTATCTGTATTCACTTTAATAATAAAGAATGCAGCAAAACAAATAATCACAATTGCCATAAGTACAACCATGGAACGCAAAAACGCTTCGCCAAACACTCTTAATATGGTTTTCTTATCCATAAATATTGCCTCCTAAAATTATCAATAATTAGATAACAGTATAACAGAATAAGATTTCCATTTCAAGTTTTTCATGGTATACTATGAGCACTTAGTGAATTCGCAGAATGAACTTAGTGCGAATGCATACCTGGACACTTAGCGAGGTTCTTTCGAGCTTAGTGGACATGGTATACTATGAGCATTTAGTGAATTCGCAAATTGAACTTTTAATTAGGAGGAAGCATTTATGCCTAATGCTGCAATTATAACCGGTGCCTCTCGTGGTATCGGCAAAGCCTGCGCGCTAAAATTAGCCAAGCATTTTGATACAATTATTATCAATTCCTATTCCCATCCAGATGATCTGGCACAAACCAAAAAGGAAGTGGAACAAAATGGTGCTCACTGCCTATCCTATATTGGTGACATTGGTAATTACGAATTTGTATCAAATATGATAAATGAACTATTACACAAAAATCTCACCATCGACCTGCTAGTCAATAATGCCGGCATATCTTACGTTGGACTTCTCACCGATATGACAATCGAGGATTGGAATCGACTGGTGCAGACAAATCTCACTTCTGTCTTTAATTGCTGCAATCAAGTTGTTCCGCATATGGTAACCAACAAAGCTGGGCACATTATCAATATATCCTCCATGTGGGGAATTAGCGGAGCCTCTTGTGAAGTAGCCTATAGTGCTACCAAAGGTGGTGTGAACGCATTTACAAAGGCACTAGCCAAAGAATTAGCACCTAGCAACATTCGAGTGAATGCTTTAGCATGTGGTGCGATTCATACAGAAATGAACGCTTGCTTTTCTCAGGATGATTTAGACAACTTATGTGAAGATATTCCATTAGGCAGACTTGGAGCTCCAGAAGAAATTGCAACTATGGTTTGGCAACTATACACTTCCCCTTTGTATTTAACAGGGGAAGTAATAAAAATAGACGGTGGCTATCTCTAAACCACCGTCTATTTTATATTAATCTCTCATCGGGATCCTGCATATCTAGTTACACTCTCATCCACTTCTTCACTTGGATAGGTTGCCTTTTTCAATACACGACCATATCCAACCGCTTTTCTATAATCATAGTCAGACACAACTATTCCTGTACTCTCTGTCGAAGCATGAACCACCTTCCCGTTACCAATATACATTGCCACATGGGAACAACTTCTTTTGCTTCTTCCATAAAAAATCAAGTCGCCAGGCTTCAAATTCTTTTTCTTAACACTCTTTGTTGAACATAACTGCTGGTAAGCAGTTCTCTGCAAATTGTAACCAAAATTCTTATATACTGAATAGGTAAAGCCGGAACAATCCGTTCCTTTTGTCAAGCTTGTTCCACCATAGCGATATGGATTACCGACATGCTTCAATGCAAAGCTCACAACTTCCTTCTGTTCATTTGACATTCCGGTATAATCAGCAACCGTTACCTTACATCTATACTTCTTACCTGCAACCTTTGCCGTTACATTAGTGGTACCTATAGAAACTGGAGTCAATACTCCATTCTTAACCTTCACTATCTTCTTATTCGAAGTAGACCACTTCACCTTCTTAGTTGTATTCAAAACCTGCAACTGCTCTGTGGTTCCCAACTCTAAAACCATCTTTGTCTTATTCAATTTGATCTTGCCAGCAGCCTCTGCTTGTACAGGAAAAAATGCTACCACAGCAAGTACTATCATCATTGCAAATAACACTAATTTCTTACAATTCATAAACACTGTCCTTCCGAATATCTCTCATTTACAATGTCTATTTTAACACATTCTTTACATTTTGCAAGTGTTTTTCGCAATTTTTGTAACATTTTTGTAACATTTCGAAATAAATTAGTAAATTTTCTTTAGATTTTCTTAAGGCGAAACAGCAAAAAATAAGGAAAATCAAGGTTTTACCTCAATTTTCCCATCTCTTATTCTGCATATGTTAATCTGTCTTCTGAAATGTTACAAAGCACCTCGTCATAATAACGCTTCGCAACAAACTTTGCCATACCAAGGTTCATATCTAAATAATTACCACAATCTCTTGCTGCTGCACCAGGCACATCCCCTTCAAAATCCTTCATGAATGTAAACATCTCTTGAATTAAGGGAACGATATCCTTTGATTCATAATCTCCCGCCAACAGCAGATAAAATCCCGTCCGACATCCCATCGGGCCAAAATAAATCACTCGATCCTTGTATTCTGGATGATTGCGTAAAAACGTTGCACCCAAATGCTCCAAGGTATGAATTTCTGCTGTATTCATCACTGGCTCGAAATTCGGTCTAGTCATTCTCAAATCAAAAGTGGTAACAACCTCATTACCCACATGATCCTTCCGTGAAACATAAATTCCTGGCAACAATACCAGATGATTCACGGTAAAACTTGCTATTTTTTCCATAGTATCTGCATCCTTTCCAACTCGCCAATATCAATCTATCAATCACTACATACTCATTACATAATACTCTTCTTGCACAAACTTCCCACACAATTATACATCTGTATAAGAAAATAATCGCTACATCTGTTCACACATTGCCAACAAAAGCTTTACGGAATGTTCGATCGCCTGTGCTTCAAAGGTCGGATAATCCATGGATGCAGAATCATCTGCCTTATCTGAGATTGCACGGATAATCAGAAATGGAATCCCATTCAAATAGGCCGCATGTGCGATGGCAGCACCCTCCATCTCGGTACAATATCCATTAAAATTCTCAACCAACCAGTCTTTCTTTCCCTTATCGGACACAAACTGATCTCCACTTACAACTCTGCCCTCAAAAACAGAAACCTCTGGTACTACCTCACCACAAACCTTCTTTGCAAGGGCACGAAGCTTCTCGTCTGCTTCAAATGACAAAGTGTCCATACGAGGAATTTGGCCCACCGGATAGCCAAACGCCACTGCATCCATATCATGCTCCAAAGTATCTGTAGATAATACAATATCCCCAATATCAATCTGCGCGTTCAGCGAACCTGCAATACCGGTATTGATAACTGCTTCCACCTCATATGTATCAACTAAAATCTGTGCACACATAGCGGCATTTACCTTACCGATACCAGAACGAACCACTACAACTTCTTTGCCATTCAGGGTTCCTTCATAAAAATCCATTGCAGCCTTAGACATCACCTTTACATTGTCCATCTGTTCTTTTATCTTTGCTACCTCTTCATCCATAGCACCAATAATTCCTAACATCGCTTACCTCTCTCATTTATTATTCAAGCGACTTTGTCGCTCCAACACCAACAGATTCATATAAAAATCTGCGCTTCTATACAATACGATATCCACGTCCCCATATATTATGAACATATTTTGCCTCTGGACCCGTATCGCCCAATTTCTTTCTTATATTTCGAATATGAACCATAACTGTATTCGTAGAATTCGACATAAATGTCTCATCCCACACTTGCTCATAAATTTCCTTTGCAGTAAATATATGATTACGATTAGTCGCTAATAAATGTAAAATGCGATATTCAATCTCAGTTAACGGTATCTCTTTGCCATCTCGAAGAAGCTGTCCAATCTCCGTGTCTAATACAAGATCATCAATCACAATTTTAGCACTTGTCTTCTTCTCTTCCTTCACACCGATATGAGAACGTCTCAACAATGCTTTCACGCGCAACATTAGCTCTGTACATGAAAACGGTTTGATCAGATAGTCATCGCCACCTGCTTCAAAGCCCTCTACCAAATCTGCTTCTGCCGACTTTGAAGTCAAAAACAAAATTGGAACCTCCGCCTGCTCTCGAATTCGCGTACATGCATCAATTCCATCACAAAGTGGCATCATTACATCCAATATAACCAAATGTATGCTCTCATCAAAAAGTTCAATTGCCTCTATTCCATTCTCCGCCAATATAACTTCATAGCCTGCGTCAGTCAAAATAATACGCAATAATTCACGAATCTCTTTTGCGTCGTCCGCAACTAATATTTTTTGCGTTTCTGCCATATTGTACCTCTCCCACCATTTGATTCATGTGTATTGTATCATACTATCATTCAAATTAGTATAATTTTAATTTCGCAATAAACCACCTTGCAATTTTATAAGCTGGTGTCTCTAACCTTTTCTTTGCATTCTTTAACTCTTTACGAATCTCAATCTGTTGTGGACAGTGTTTCTCACATTTACCACACTCCACACAATTGGATGCCGCAGAGGAAGTCTTTCGAAGTGCTGTACACAGCAAATATTCCTCCGCCGATTTCTTTCGATCAGTGTATGAATTATTATATAACGCAAACGTTCCCGGGATGTCAACATTCTTAGGACATGGCATACAATATCCACAGCCTGTACATCCCACCTTCATTTTCGAACGAATTGCTTTCACAACATCCTTAAGCATCTCATCTTCTGCCTCTGTGAATTCTCCCACTTCAACAGTTGATGCTGTCTGGACATTATCCTCTACCATATCAACAGAATTCATTCCTGACAACACGCAGGTTACTTCCGGCTGATTCCAAAGCCAACGAAGTGCCCATTGCACTGGTGTACGTTGAATCGTATGCCGCTTCATCACATGTACTGCATCTTCTGGTAATTTATCTGCTAAACGACCACCACGTAAGGGTTCCATAATGATTACTGGAATCCCCTTCTCGCTGGCATAATATAGGCCTTTTCTGCCTGCTTGCGTATTCTCATCTAAATAATTATATTGTATCTGGGTAAAATCCCAGTCATAAGCATCAATCAATTTGCAAAACATCTCAGAGTGACCATGATAGGAAAATCCCACCTGACGAATTGCGCCACTTTTCTTCTTCTCTTCTAACCACTCCAAAATACCTATTTGCTTCAAACTCTCCCAGGTATCCACATCAGTAAGCATATGCATAAGATAATAATCAATGTAATCCGTCTGTAAACGATTCAATTGTTCCTGAAAGGTCTTTTCCATACTCTCCACACTTTTAATTAAATAATGTGGTAGCTTTGTTGCAATATTAACTTTATCACGAATTTTATTTTTAGCAAGTATTTTACCTAATGCCACCTCACTACCAGGGTAAATGTAGGCAGTATCATAATAATTGACTCCTGCTTGATAAGCCGTCATAATTTCCTTCTCTGCCTTATCTAAGTCAATTTTTCCAGCCGTCTGCGTAAAACGCATGCAACCATAACCTAAAATCGATATATCATTTCCATACTTGTCTTTACGATAATTCATACTATTCTTTCATTACCTCGTCTAAATCCGCCAATTCTTCCACTGACATTTTTGTATAATCTGCAAGCTCTTCTAAGGTTGGTTCCTGTCCCTTTTCCATGGTCAATATCTTTTTTGCCTCATGAACCAAACTAATCTTACCGACTAACGTATTCTCTAATTCTCTTTCACCGCTCATCATAGAGCAATAGGACATAATTCCTTCCTCAACAGCAGCTGACAGAAGCTCTTCTACATCCTCGGCCCTTCCAGACCCTAACAACTCTTGAAGCTTTAAAAAGAGCGCCATATTTCCTTCCTGCACCAAATCCTCTACAACCAGCTTCGGCTCGATGTATTTCTCAGCAATGGTCAAAACCTTCTTTAACCATGCGTTAGAAATCTGTTCTATGACGCTGTCATCTCCGGACACGAGCTTATCATATAGTGCCATCCGGTCAGCAGCACTATAAAATGGTAATCCTGCCAATTCATCTAAATACATCTGAAATACCTTTGACTTTGGTTCCTCCTCTATCTCATCCTCTGAAGCTTGTTTCGCATTCTCTTCCGTTTCCTGTGCAAGCTTTGCCGCTTCTTCCTGCTCTCGGCTTTCGGCAGTCATTATATAATTCAGAACCATATTTTTCTGGCTATCATCCAAATCCATATCCGAAAAATATGCCAATATCTCTTCCTCTGACATTGGCATCTCTGCGGTTCTCACAATTTCTGCTACATTATTCACAACCTCCATAAAGGTATTCTGATCTGTCATTTTCTGTCTACTCCAATCCTTTCGCTTTATTCTGTCACTATTCATGTATTCCACGCAAAATATTCTTCTTTACCAACCGCTTTTACTTTTCTAAAATATCTAACGTATGTGCCCCTGCACCAATCAAATCTTGTCGTTCACAAATAGATAAATGATAATCGATATAAATTCGAAAGGTTTCTTCATCCATGGCATTCAATACTGGTCGCATATAATCTGACGCGCCATCCGGCGAAATAATCTTCACTCTAGAAAGTCCCGCTGCCTCGTTCAAAGCATTAATATCTTCAATTCTAACATAATCATATAAATGCTTCTCCTCCGCCAGGGAATGAAAATCCTTCGTCAAACGATTCTCTTCCAAACATTCTTTAATGTGGTTCTCCTTAAATGCATAAGTCAGAACACAATATTCGTTCATACAGTATGCCACAAGTATTCTTCCACCAGACTTTGTCACTCGTTTCGCTTCATTCAACGCCTTCAGCTTATCCTCAAAGGTATATAAATGATACATCGGACCAAACAACAATGTCAAATCGAAGCTCTCATCAGAAAAGCGCTTCAAATTCAATGCATTACCCTGATAAGCTTTCACGGTACTCTGTTTCTTTTTCAGAATACCCAGATTATACTTCACCAACTCTACTGCTGTTACGTCATAACCCTCTTCGGCTAATGCTACGGAATATCTTCCAGTACCTGCACCAATATCTAGAATCTTTGGATGATCCATGGTCTCTATACATTCATGAATATACTTCATAGAGGTAATAAATTCCACCTGTCCGTGACGGCTTAACAAGCGCTTATCCTCATTAAATTTGTTGTAGTACTTTTCTAACTCTGTCATTTATCTATTCCCTTTGCCATTGTAGAACGTCTGTATTGTAGAGATATAAATAACTTTTCGCATTCATCTTTGTAAAAATAAAACAGCTGCATTTATTAATTCTCTGTTGTTTCAATCTCTGTAGACTCTTCCAGATCAACGGATTGCTCTATCGCTTTCTCAATTTGTTCTTCAATATATTTTTCTAATTCCTCGTCTGTCATATTCTCATCATATTGAATATTGTACTGGTTGAACAAATCACGGAATCCCTGCAAATTTACATCCACGGTTTCTTTGTTGCCATCTACGTTAATGAGCTCATTACCATCTTTATCAGTTATTATAACCTTTTCCTCACCTGCTGAAACATGTATTTCATCCGCATCAAACAAAACATCCAAATCTCCAAGGGCCTCTTCTAAGGTACGATCCCATTGTACTGTGCTTAACTCTGACACCCATTCCACAGCACCGCCAACAAGCTTAACACTTCCGATTAATAGAGTCGCAACCATAAAAATGGAACAAATAATCATTGCAGCAAGAGTTGAGAAGAAACCAATTAAAAGCTTCTTTTGCGACTTTTTAAAAGCCTCATCATCTACCACTTCAACTACCGGAACTAATTCTTCACCACAATTGGAACAGAATTTGTTCTTTCCGTTCACCTTTTTATTACACTTAGAACAGGTAATCTTATGGTTATCCATTCGAATAATCAAATAAATAATCAAACCAATATAGCTTGGAACAAAGAACACAACTGCAGTCCATAAAACACCATTCATTCCTTTGTTCTGCGCATCTCTATATACCCAGGCACAAAGCAATACCGTTAATGCAATTCCTGCAATCGATATTAACGCACCTAAAATTATTGAAACTGATATCTCTAACATATCACATACCTCCTAATTATATCTTATATTTACAATTTTTACCACAAAAACTAACATTTCAAATAATAGCCCCTGTTATGTCTATTTCTCAACCAATTCACACATTTTATCTATCAAAACAGCTTTGCATTCTCTACAAGATTTCCTTTCCAGACGCCAACTACCGTAAACAGCCAGCTAATCATCACCTCTATACCTAATACAATCAAATGTACCTTCAACCATATCTCACTGACAAACTGCAAGAAATTTGGCATCCAAGTATTCGCACCATTAATATTGATTACAACATAGAGCACACCAAGAATTGCCGCTATCGCAAAGGATGTTGCTGTCATAATCGTTGCTGGCAACCACCAAAAAGACACCCCTCTTGACTCCATCACTTTCTGACAGGCCAAGCGATTTTGCAATCGAATCTTCATATCCTCTGGTGCAGTCTCCTTTGAATAAAGCGAGTGTAGCATTGCATCCATTGTATCCGCACTCGAACCAACAACCAAATCTACATTGCTATCCTGGTTTACGTTTGGAACCTGGTCTGTACTCTGTATATCATTGTGTTTGTTATTCTGTACTTCCATTATCTGCTACCCTCCATTTCTTTCTTTAGCTGCTCCTTTGCTTTATGTAGTCTGCTCTTCACTGTGCCCTTTGGAATTTTTAACACCTTTGCGATTTCCTCCAAAGACAACTCACCAGCATAAAAAAGTGTAATCACTTGCTTATGCTTCTCTGGCAAAAGCTCCACACATCTTCGAAGCTGTTCTAACTGTTCTTCCTTTACAATCTGCTCCAACACATCCGTTCCTGCCTGTACATCCTCAATCTGAATGCCTTCCGCATCACTGGATATGGTTGGTGCAATTCGTTCCCGCCTTGCATATTTACTTTTATGATTTTTCCAAATATTTGTTGCAATGGACAGCAAATAAGCTTTCGGATTCTTGTCTGCAATAATTTTATTTCGAAGCTCAAAGGCCTTCAAAAATGTCTGCTGATACAAATCCTCGGCATCCTCCAATGTGAATGCGATACTCTTACAATATCGATACACACTGTCACTATACTGTTCCACTAAATCCTCCATGCTGCAAGACTTCACAACCTCACCTCCTACCTTATATTGTTGCAAATCTATGTGAGGTTCATCTATTTTTGTATTATATATTTAAAAATGTTTACAAATTATATTCCATCTCTAATGCTTCGTTCTCTATGTATTCTAAAACACCATCACCCAACAGGTGTAAATGTTCCCCAATCCGAATCGCCTTAGAGGTGCTTGCATGTCCTACCTCCAAGGTCTTTGCCACAGGCAATTCCTTTGGTATATATTCCAGAACCAACCGCTCCATTGTCATTTGTTCCTTCTCTCCGCAATCCTTCGTTCTTACTCCTTGCTTCAAAGCTTTTTCCTTTCGCAAGGCCTCCTGCTGCGCTACACGAATATTCTCTTCATCCCATCGTGTAAAGGTTCCCAAAAACAAACCATTTATCTTTTCAAACACACCCATTTGCTGTAGCTGGCTCAAATAGCTTCTCATTTCCTTTTCGAATCCGCTACGAGCTTCTAAGAAAAGTATCTTGCCTGTCATATCAGGAAAATACTCTGTATCAGAAAGCTTTAACAGACAGCGAACATTGCCCCCAACTAAAACTCCCGACATTTCTTCCCCTCGCAAAAAATGATATCGCGGTGTGAACAGGTTGTTACGTATGCCACACAAGCTCTTTTCCGTTATTCCAGTTCCTATTTCAGCCTCTGTTTCATTCATGTTTACTACATTGTTCTGTAACATATTTTCGATATACCGAACCTGATACAGTACTCCCGGATTACCTGTCTTTGCATAGATTGCATTCAAGAGTACTGTCAAATCACTGTATCCCCAAAATACTTTCCTCTTTCCATCTTTGCCCCTGGCAGCCGCAATCACCTCATAGTCCAAATAATCCAACACTTCTTGAGATACATCTCCACCAGACACATCAAAAATAAAGTCCACATTCTTATCTCTATAAAAATTCATCAAAGCATCCGCGCGCTCTTTCCCTGTTCCGTTGCGAACCCCATCCTTTGCATAGATGAAATCACTCCAGATCACCTCAGTTCCAAGGGCACATAAGGTTTTATTTAATTGTAGCATTTCCTCCTTCGCATGAAGTGACAGTCCGTTAGAACACGCCACAATTCCAACCCTACAACTATGCTCCATATCATTATCTCCATCTTAAAGCAATCCAGAGCCTACACCTACTGGCAACGCATTGTACAATGTGGCTCTGAATTCTAATCCTAATTATAATTATCACCTTTAAAGAAATCGTCCACCGACTCTTGGTATTTACTACTTCCAGGCACTAATTTTTTTGTTTCATGTAAAAGATGCTCGTGAAAATCAAGAATATCCTGTTCCGCAGTAACCCCTTCTAACCAATCCGTCTCGACTATCACATGTTTTTTCATAGAACGGTTTACCACAAAATACATCACCAGCATAGCTATAATTAACGATACTACCATTAATCCTATGTCGCTTAATGAACCGGTATTCTGTTTCTCTTCCAACGCACCATAGATTTTTTCGAGCATTCCCGCAAGGCAAATATAGTAGTCATCGGTATCTAAATATTTCTCCTCCTCATATCTCCAAGTATTGGCCTTGTCATCCGAAATATAGCGCCGAAGTGCTCCTTCGCTATCATACCCGAATTCTTTTTCCTTCCAATCTATCGCAAGCGCGATAGCACTTTCATTTCCCCACTGCTCAATGATATATTCCTGCGGATAGGTATACGCGCTATATTCATAATCTGTTTTGATTATCACCGCAACATTACCATACTCTGTAATAGGTTTCATTTTGTCTGTGAGCTTTGATGTCTGCAATTCTGATAGCACCTTATCTTCATCCACTATAATAGCCTGATACCCATTTTCATTTTCATACACGGTTGTGGCATGCACCTGTAATGGCAAGAGCAAAAGCATCCACATACATATCGCTGTAGCTAAGAATCCTTTACGCATTGCCATCACCTCCCCTACGCTCGAATTGTGGTAGCCTTCTAGTGGCAAAAATATTATATCTTTTTATCAAATCAATCATCGTATAAATGAGGACACAACCTAGCAGTAATGCACCTATATAATAACTCACATTAAGTACCGGCTGTAACACTATCATTCCAATTGCAACAAGAGCTGCAAACAGACCAAAGAATGGAGTCGGAAGGAATCTCCATAGCTTCAATCCTATGCTTCGAATCAAGCTGACAAGAGATACTATGACTGTCAGCGCACCCGCAAACAGCACAAGCACCTCCCACATTTGTTGATATGGCAACTCTTCCAATAAAGGAAGCACTTCCTCTTCAATCACTGGCGCCAATATGTATAAGAAACAGCCTGCTAAAATAATTCCTGTTATGATTGTTTCTATTGCCCAGGTTTTCCTTCGCTTTAATCGACTCTTTTTCTTCTTCCGTTTTTTGACTTTTGTATTCTCCTGCCTTTGTTTTGCAACAATCGCGCCCTTATCATCTGCCAACTTTTCCCTTTTCACAATCTGCTTTACCTTGGCATCATACAACAAAGCAACCATTGCAGATAACACCAAAATAATTTGTATCAAGAACACCGGAGTTATTGTGTGAACACTTTCTATCAAACTCAACACTGTGTAAATAGGAACTGCAAGCAGAATTACGCATAACAAATATTTTTTCAGATCTACAGGCAGATCTGCTACCACCTTACCCGTTTGTCCATTTACAGTTGCATAGGCAACCCAATCCTTGTTTCGATAAGACACAAACCAGATTGGTAGCATCGCCTGAGATTTTTTTGCAATAGTCGTTCCTAGCTGTTCTACAATCGCGTCATCCTTTGTGTCTATCGTATAGGAGTCGAAACCATAATAATTCTTAACATATTCACCTGTTCTTTTGTCTGTTAATGCTTTCACATCTTCCTCATACACATCTGCCTCCAAATCAGCTGCCTCTGCATAAAAACCACTTAAATAAGCCGGTGAAAACTCTCTTACACTATTCATTTTATAAGGCATCAGCTTCCTGCTAAGCGTATCTGAAAGAGCAGATGAGCCATCATAAGCAATCCCCTCGTATTTTGAAGAAAGCTTACCATCAAACTTATAATGGGATATAGTTAAATAATCTTCATCTACCGTCGTACACTTACCACTCAGATTAAGTTCTCCCTCCTGTTTCACATCGTATATCCAATATGGCATATAGATACCACGAAAGCCTTCGATATACTCTGGGCTTTTCAATGCTTTCGGCACAAAGAAAGCATTTTTCATCAGCTTCAAATATGCCTCTTTACAATCATCCTTTGTCTGTTGAAACGGAATGATATAATCCGGACGTTTTTCATTGGCAATACGACTTTCCATAACCGTTGTGGAACCACAGAAGGTACAAAATCCCGCCATCTCATTATCCGTAGTAAACAACTCGCCGGCACACTGCGGACAGGTAAATACTGTCACTTCAATTTCGCTTTGCTTTGCTCCTTCTCCGTCTCCAAACTGGTTGGGATTAAAGGTTGAATTACAATGCTCACACAACATCCTTTGCCGCTTAATATTAAACTTCAAATTGCCATTACAATTTGGACATTGATACATCCTTATTCCTCCTCTTTCGCATATATTTTACACGTTAGATACATACGCTTGTTAATTACACAGTCTTTAAAATCGGTGACCACCGCCACCTTTGTTTCCTTTCACAATCATAAATGTGTTAGAACTGTCACGCTTGCAGCCTTTGATAACGGATTTCTTTGATTATAATCAAACAGACAATACACAGTCCTATCTATTGTCTCGAAAAACAACCTATTTGTTGGAATATCTTCTTCCTGTTTCCGCTCTATTATCCATTTCTCGTCTCGGTCTTCGATAATCCAGTTCAATGCCTCAACCACAATCGGTTCAATGTGCATAATTCTTGCAGCCACCTTAGAATCATATCCCTCTCCATCTAAACGAACTTCCCGGGTTCCACCATTTTTGAAAAATTCATGATATACAGATTTCTCAATCGGCTCCTTTTCAGACCAGCTCGGTCGACTCTTTGCATTTTCTCGAAGATAATAATCATAGGTCAACAAACTTAGGAATATATTCTTTGAAAAAACCGTGTCCCGTTGACAGTCACACAACTTCCATTCATTAGAATTATCTCGTTGCTCACCCAAGCGATTATCACCACAGCATTTTAGCTCTCCCTGGCAGAAATATTCTTCCACAAACCTGCGCAATGCTTCATATCTCGCCTCACGCTTAAAACCAATTCCAAACAATTGGTGCTTGTGATAATACGTACCTAAAGCCTCATAAAATGCATAAGGTGACTCAAAGAACGGAACCAAATACGCCAGCACATGTTCATACTGGTCACTATTATAATAGACCTCTACCATTTCCTCCACCAGTTTCAGTTGCAATATATCATCATAAGTAATCCATTTCGTAGAAAGTACCTCATAAGGCTGTGTCTCCTGATATTGTAATTCATATTCTAGAATTTGTTCTTCCATGTAAGAACCCTTTAACACTTTCAAAAATCCCAGCTGCAACTGATCCGGTTTCATATCATACGCACAGTTAAACGATGTCTTAAAGGTTTCTAAATCCTCATATGGTAACCCTGCAATCAGATCCAAATGCTGATGAATATTTCCAAATTGGCGAACTCTACGTATATTGGATTTCAAACGTTCAATATCCATGGTTCTGCGAATCTCTTTAATTGTAGCCGGATTTGTAGACTGCAATCCTATCTCTAACTGAATTAACCCTGGTCTCATCTGTTCGAACAGAGCAAATTCTTCCTCACCCAACAAATCTGCCGACACCTCAAAATGAAAATTTGTCACTCCATTGTCATGTTCTGTAATATATCTCCAAATCGCTAAAGAATGCTCTCTCTTGCAATTAAAGGTTCGATCAATCAATTTCACCTGTGGTACACGATGTTCTAAGAAGAATTGTAACTCCTGTTCCACCATCTCCATGCTACGAAATCTCACACTTTTATCAATGGATGACAGACAATAGCTACAAGAAAAAGGACAACCACGGCTTGTCTCATAATATACAATCTTATTTTCAAAGTCAGAAAGATTTTCATATATAAATGGTACCTCATCCATAGACATCAGTGGACGAACTGCATTTTCACAAATCTCGCCCTTTTCATTGCGATAAGTAATCCCCAAAATATCTTCATAGCAACAATCAGCCTTATCCCATCCACCACAATTGAAATCCTCTACATATTGACTATTCCAGCATTGCGTTAACTGCGCAAAGGTCTTTTCACCCTCACCACGCATTATTCCTTCAATAAAAGAATGCTTTTCCATCAGCTCGCGACTATTATAGCTCACCTCCGGACCACCTAACCAAATTCTTGTAGCAGGAGATACCTTATGTAATTCTTTTGCAATAGTTAAAATTTCTTGCACATTCCAAATATAACAAGAAAAGGCAACCACTGCTGCCTTTTCCATATAAATTGCTTGTAAAATCGAATCCAAATTGTGATTAATGGTATATTCGCGCACAACAATACTAGGCACTCTACAATCCAACTGTCTGGTACCTTCACTTTCCTCAGTTAATTGTTGTTGCGACAAGCACTCATTATTCCATTGTTTTTTTGCATATGCTTGCAAATTATACACTGCCAAATTCGAATGCACATACTTTGCATTCAAGGCTGCAAGAACGATTTTCATATGCCTATCCTTTCATCAAATCATTTATAATAGATGGTACTCACGCTTTACCCGCAATATAATTCACAAACTGCTGAGCAGTACGACCAGAGATACCTCCATGTGACAACTCCCATTTGTTGGCTTCTGCACAAAGTTCTTCTTCTGACAAGGTGATAGACGGATTGCGCTTTGCAAGCTCCGTCACAATATGGAAATACTCCTTCTGGTTTGGTCTAGAGAAATTAATGGTAACACCAAAACGATTTACTAAGGATAGCTTTTCCTGCATAGTGTCGGAACGATGTAGTTCTCCACCACCACCGTGTTCCATGTCATTTCTATCATTCCAGGTTTCTTTAATCAAATGTCTGCGGTTCGATGTGGCATAAATCAACACATTATCTGGCTTTGTCTCCACACCACCTTCAATTACTGCCTTTAAGAATTTGTACTCAATCTCAAATTCCTCAAAGGATAAATCATCCATATAAATGATGAACCTATAATTGCGATTCTTAATCATAGAAATTACAGTAGACAAATCCTTAAACTGATGCTTGTAAATCTCAATCATACGCAATCCACGATCATAATATTCATTGATAATTGCTTTAATACAAGTAGATTTTCCAGTACCCGAATCACCAAAGAGCAAACAATTATTGGCTGGTCTTCCTTCCACAAAGGCTTCTGTGTTATCAATCAGTTTTTGTTTTTGAATTTCATATCCAACCAAATCGTTGAGCACCACATTTTCCGTATTATTAATCGGATAAATATCTACGGTTCCCGCTGCAGGAGTATTATCCTCATTCGCAATCGTTCCAGCCATTGGACGAATACGAAATGCCTTATTGAGTCCAAACATACCAACACCATAGTCTGCGTAGAACAGAGTCACCTCATCAAAAAATGCTTCCTCATCCTTACATTGCTCCAATTTTTCCGACAATGCCTGCACCTTTGTAGAAACATTGAGGTTATACATACGTTCTTTTTTTACAATCGCCTGATAATTGGAAATTGTAGAAAAACAGTCAATACCTAATTCGCGCTCTATCTCGTAGAAATTGTAATCGAACAACTCCTTGAAAATCTTAAAGTCATTCTTTGCAAAATGATTCACGCTGCCTACATTTGCTCCCACCTTCTCACTGGTCAGGGTAAATGAATTTTCGTTCGTCATCAATAAAAAAGTCAGATAGTTGTGCCAAAGATTCTTATCAAATCCATAATCTGTAGCCAAATCTAAAAGTCTCTTTATCTCTCCATAGATACGGGTAATCAATGTTTCCTTGCTGATATGCTTCTTGTCCTTCATTTCCTCCAGCTTTGACGCACTAAATGCAGAAGAATTCCCCACCACATTTTCCTTATACCAATCAAAATCTTCAAAAATGGAGGCTAGTCGATTTAAAATGCTGTCCTCACCCAAATCTCTATAAACAATTAATTTCGACACCTGCTTATACATGCTGTTATCCTTCTTTCCAAAACCTTCTATACAAAAATATTTATTCTGAACTTTTGTTCAACCTCTATAAAATCCTGTGACCTCCATTTATCTTTTACTCTCTATTTTGACCACAGTTAATATTTTCTCAATCCATAATCTCTCCGGTTTCCACATTGACATTGCGAATATTAATACCATTGACTTCCACACTATCATTCACTTCAATCATGATGTACTGTCTTCCATCAATCATTCTTGTTTCCACCAAGTCCGTTCTCTCTGGTTTCACCTTAATAACCACATCCGGCATCTTGATATCAAAGCTTCTTGTGCTCGCCACATTAGCCGCTGTAAACCTTGGCTTTTCCTCATCACAGACAATGGTATCAAATGCTGTTTCAAAGCTCTGCAATGCCTCCGGCTTCACACCACTATCCGCAAGTAGCTTTTTCATATCCATCTTATCTAACACTGGTGGTTCCGGTGCGTCCTGATAGGTCTCAACATATTCATTGAGATTTTCATGAATGGTCTTCACCGTCTCAAAGTCACACTGTTCACCAAGCGAATTCTCAATAATATCCTGGAAGGTTTCTTTCTGTGCCTTATAGGACAATGGCGCACCACAGCCCAAGGTTTTATCGATGAAATCTGTCTGCATCTCCTCTGAATTCTTTGTGTAATAAAGCAGACTATGTATATCTGAATTACGGTCATTAAATGCCGGGAACAAAAATCCATGAATCGGTGCTGCCACAACCCAATCACGAATTCGGCTCTCAATACTATTACTTCTCTCATTATAACAAAGTCCTGCTTCTGTAAGCTTCACCGGACAGATACTACAAAGAATATAATCATATACATAATCCGATGCATCCTCATTCTCGATGCCATCTTCCGTCTGCCCCGGAACGTCATAGGCTGCATAGATTAAAATGATATAATAATTCTCCGGATAATTATATGTTTCAATCACCTTGTCATAAAACTGCTCAATCACAGCATTATCTTCTAGCTTTGAATTCTTCAAACGAAGCAAAAATTCCTGGGTTCCACCCTCCTGCTCCTGTTCATTTGGAAACTCCATATTAAGCAAATTCTTGCCTAAAGTTCCTGACATTGTATTCTTAAAGATTGTAAAATACTTAAAATTCTCTTCCTCTGTTAAAGTAAGAAAGGTCTGGGCCAATTCTGCTTTCTTATTCTTCTCTCCATCCACATAACAACCACAAATTCTTGTAATTGTACATTTCTCTGGTGTAAATTGTTTTTTGATTTCATTTATCTCTTTTTTGTTCATGATGTCCTCCTAACAAATAATTGAAAGTGCCAGTAGGCTGATACCTACTGGCAAAAGAAAGTTATATTATAATGAATTTCCATAACGTATCCTCGCATTTGAAACTTCATACTACAAAACTAATTTTCATCAATCACTCTTTTCACTTCTTCAGAAATTCCAACCTTTTCAGCAATCTCTCCAACAGACAAACCAACATCTGCATATGCTAAAACTTGTCCCTCTGCTCGTCCCTCTGCTCGTCCTTCTGCTCGTCCTTCTTCTCGTCCTTCTGCTCGTCCTTCCTCTAAGCCCACTGCTCTCCCTTCCGCATGACCTTCGACTCTCGCTATCTCTTTGCTCGCCTCTATCTCTGGTGCCATAATCTCCGCTAACGTTTCA
>JAGAQX010000135.1 GCA_017622535.1 Lachnospiraceae bacterium
ATTTTGAATGATATGATGGAAGATGAATAGATGACAAAAGAAGGTGAGCCTATGGAAATCCGAATTCATGAACAATTATATAGTGACGGAATTTCGGATAGAAAGCTTACTTCCTTTAAGAAGAAAATAAAGAAAAAAACTCCGAGATTGGATTTGTTTCTTGTGACACTACCGTTAGGTCCAGAAGGATTGTTAGAGGTGTATTGGTATCCAGAATTGTTGCAAAAGCATTATATGCAGATGAAACAGGAATTGGTAGTAGTGGGGATTGCAACTAGCAGAGATGAAGCATTTCACTTAATTGAGCAGATTGTATTAGATGCTGGTGTTGAAGACGGAAACATTCCGATTCAGGATTATTTTAGGGTGAGTAAATGATTTTATCCATATTGAAAGTAATCGGAATTATTTTTCTGGTTATTTTAGCATTATTGATTTTAATATTGGGTATTCTACTCTTTGTTCCGATTCGTTATCAATTTGACGCAAAGTATGAGGAAAAACCAGATGCAGATGTTTTGGTACGTTGGAGTCCTATTTTGTTGAAAGTGATAGTGAATTATCATGAAGGTAAACTAGTATATATTATTCGTATGCTCGGTGGCGTAGTGATGACGAACCAGGATATTCCGATTTCTTGGATTGGGCGTAAGTTCTTTTCTTCGTCAGATGATGAGGAGCATGATGATGCGACAGATAGTATTCATGTAGAGGGAAAACAGGAAAGAACCGACACCCAAAAGCAAACCAATTTTGTTGTTGTAGAAGACGAGATTGAAATGGTTGGTCCTGAAGTTGACAAGAATGAAGGTACAACCCAGCTGCAAAATAAGGATGTCTCTTCTGGTGAAGTACAGGACAAGGTGCTTGTAAAAAAAAGAAAGCCGAGACAATCTATTTTTAAGAAGATAAAAAGAAAAATAAAAGCTTTTAAAGCGAAGGTTATTCAAATAATTGAAAAAATAAAGCAATTGAATGATAAGAGGGAAGCGCTTCTGAAAGTGTATCATTCCAAGCGTTTTGAGGTTGCAAAGAAGGATGCAATTACGTATATAAAGACATTGTGGATGATTATCAAACCAAAGCGATTAGAGGGATTTATCCATTTCGGATTAAATGATCCCGCGTCAACAGGTCAAGTGCTTGGGATTTTAGCGATGTTTTTAGTATGGTATGATGGTTTTTTACAAATTGTACCTGATTTTGAAAAGTCCTGTGTGGATGGATATTTGAAAGGTAATGGTAAATTCAGGCTTTTTCCAATCGTAAAGTTGTTAATTAAGATTATACTTAACAAAAATCTTATAAAAGTAATAAAGAAAGTACAAACTATAATAGAAGCATAGGAGGGCAATACGATGGCAAATGATTTTAACACGACAGTAGGTTCATTATTTCAGGGGATGGATAAGTTTTTGTCTACTAAAACAGTAGTAGGTGAGCCAACAACCATTGGTGATACAATTATTTTACCTTTGGTGGATGTAAGCTTTGGCGTGGCAGCCGGTGCATTTTCTGGTGCAGATAAGAATAATGGCGCAGGTGGTTTAGGCGGAAAAATGACAGCCAGTGCAGTATTAGTAATTAAAGATGGACAGATTCGACTTGTAAATGTTAAGAATCAAGATACAGTGACAAAGGTTCTTGATATGGTTCCAGATTTGATTGATCGTTTCCAGAAAAAGGGAGATAAGGATGTTATTACAGAAGAGGTTGAGGTTGCAGTGTCTAATGTGGTAACAGAGGTAGAAAAGTAGAATTCTATGAATTTGATTTGTAAAGTAGAATAAACTGTCTACAATTTAATAAATATATTTTCAAGAATATAGTCACAAAGGAAGCAAGACCGGAATATACTGTTTTATAAGTGGTATGCATGAGGCATGGAGGATTTATGAGACGAGTATGGGGTTTTGCTTTCTTTTGGTTTAGTGTTGGGATGATAGTAGATTTTTTGTTACAGGGATTTTGGAATTTTGTGGTTGTAGTGATAACGCTGATTATAGCTTATATTTTGTTTTGTAGGTGTTGAAAAAGGAAGTAATGATTAAAGATGCAGACGCATGACAAACTTTAATCAAAAAAAAGAGAACCATTTGGTCCTCTTTCTTTCATAAAATATTAAGCTCTTTCTACTTTACCAGATCTTAAGCATGAAGTACAAACATAAATTCTCTTAGGTGTACCGTTAACATTTGCTTTAACCTTCTTAATGTTTGATTTCCACATCTTGTTAGATCTTCTATGAGAATGGCTCACCTTAATTCCGAAATGAGCAGCTTTATCACATACTGAACACTTTGCCATGACTTGCACCTCCTTGAAAATATTAACCTATCGGTTTGCAACACGTCAATTTTAACAGAAGTGTTATGAGAATGCAAGCACTAATTTTAAAAAATATTCCTTTTTTGTATTTAGACTTGCACAAGGTCTATAGGAATGGTATTATTAGCAATAATAGACGCATGTTTATTAAGTCGTAGTAATATGAATATGGCAAGAATATTGGCTATATACAAAAGACAGAAATGATGTTATGCAAACTATGAAAATTGAGTCAGATAAGGAGGGCTTGGTATGAAGATAGAATTAGAAACAGGCAATGGCGAGGTTATTATTGAAAGTGAAGTGATTGCCCAATTTGCAGGACTTTCTGCGATTGAGTGTTTTGGTATTGTTGGAATGGCAACCGTGAACATGAAGGATGGTTTAGTTAAGCTTCTTCGAGGTGATAGCGTATCGAAGGGTGTGAATGTTACAATTGGTGAGAATAATTCCATCGCAATTGATTTCCATATTATTGTTGCTTATGGTGTAAGCATTTCTACTGTGGCAGAGAATTTAATGTCGACAGTGCGATATAAGGTGGAAGAGTTTACTGGCATGCAGGTTGAGAAGATTAACGTCATCGTTGAAGGCGTGCGAGTAATTGATTAGGAGGTCAAGGTTAAACTATGAATTTCGATGCAAAGAGTCTTCAGTATGCATTTTTATCAGGTGCAAAAAGAATTGAAGAGAAAAAAGAATATATCAATGAATTGAATGTTTTCCCTGTTCCAGATGGTGATACGGGAACCAATATGACTCTCACAATTACGGCAGCAGCAAAAGAGGTTGCAATGATTACGGAGCCAACCTTTGCAAATGTGACGAAAGCAATGTCTACGGGATCTTTACGTGGTGCACGTGGTAATTCGGGTGTTATTTTATCTCAGCTCATTCGTGGTCTTTGTAAGGAACTTGAGAGTAAGACAGAGGTATCTAATGAAGATATTGCGAATGCTTTTAATCGTGCAGTTGCAACAGCCTA
>JAGAQX010000136.1 GCA_017622535.1 Lachnospiraceae bacterium
AGATAGCGAATTTCAAAGATCATATTTGGGGATTGTAATCAAAAAGTAAATGGACTAAAATAAGGCAAACAAATCTAATTCTAAATTTGATTATGGGGCGAGTCTGCCTATTTAATTCCTACAGTAAATTTACGCTATCTTGTAGTATAATTTATTTGACAAACAAGGACAACTTGAATATACTATACGTTAGTAAAAGCGTTGATAAGACCAAGTAGTAATAAGCAATCCCATACAGAAAGGTGCCGGTGGATGAGAGGCCTATGGAAGACTTGTTATGAATACCTCTTTGAGCTGTATACCGAACAGAATGGTTTGCTTTTTATCATAGAACTTCTAAGTAGGCTATACCGGTTGATATCCGATATCATATCCAATGAGGCAACAGAATGAACCAATTATTTGTTGTGAATTTAGGTGGTACCACGGGAAAGTCTCGTCCTATATAGATAGGGCGATTTTTTTATGTTATAAAATCTGTTATAGATTTGCCTATGAATGATAAAAACAATAATAAGTAGCTGTAAAATTATTAAAATGTATATTAAGAAAGCGAGGAACATACAATGACAATTTATGACGAGTTAGTGGCAAGAGGATTAATTGCACAGGTAACAGATGAAGAAGAAATCAAAGAATTAGTAAATACTGGTAAGGCAGTTTTTTATATTGGTTTTGACCCAACTGCTGACAGCTTACACGTAGGACATTTCATGGCGCTTTGCCTAATGAAGCGTCTTCAGATGGCTGGTAACAAGCCAATCGCTTTAATTGGTGGTGGTACAGCTATGATTGGTGACCCATCTGGTCGTACTGATATGAGACAGATGATGACACCAGAGACCATTCAGCATAACTGTGATTGCTTTAAGGAGCAGATGAGCAAGTTTATTGATTTTTCTGAAGGAAAAGCTTTGATGGTGAACAATGCAGACTGGCTCTTGGATTTGAACTATGTTGAGGTTCTTCGTGAGGTTGGAGCATGCTTTTCTGTTAACAACATGCTTCGTGCAGAATGCTACAAGCAGAGAATGGAAAAGGGCTTAAGCTTTTTAGAGTTTAACTATATGATTATGCAGAGCTACGATTTTTATGCATTATACCAGAAGTATGGCTGTAATATGCAGTTTGGTGGAGATGACCAGTGGAGCAACATGCTTGGTGGTACAGAGTTGATTCGTCGTAAGCTAGGTAAGGACGCTTATGCGATGACAATCACATTGCTGTTGAATTCAGAAGGTAAGAAGATGGGTAAGACACAGTCTGGTGCTGTATGGTTAGACCCTAACAAGACTTCTCCATTTGATTTTTACCAGTACTGGAGAAATGTAGATGATGCTGATGTATTAAAATGTATCCGTATGCTTACATTTTTACCATTAGAAGAGATTGAGAAAATGGACGCATGGGAAGGTAGTCAGTTAAATCAGGCTAAGGAAATTCTTGCATATGAGCTTACAAAGCTTGTTCATGGTGAAGAAGAAGCAGTGAAAGCACAGGAGAGTGCAAGAGCATTATTCACAGGTGGTAATGCAGCAAACATGCCAACAACAACTCTTACAGATGTGGATTTCAATGAGGAAGGTAAGATTGGTATCCTTGATTTGATGGTAAAAGCAGAGCTAGTAACCTCTAAGGCAGAAGCAAGACGTGGTGTACAGCAGGGCGGAGTTACTGTCAATGGTGACAAAGTTGCAGACCCATTTACTGCGTATGAAAAGGCTGATTTTGCAGAAGACTTCGTGTTGAAGCGTGGTAAGAAAAACTTCCGTAAGGTAGTTGTGGAGTAAGCAACAATCAAATAAAGTAAATAAAGGAAATGATTTGTTATTTCCATGCAATGAAGGTATCTCAGATTATTATAGTCTGAGATACTTTTGTATTTAAGGCTTTGTATAATGTTCAATTTTTAAATCTTTTTTAAAATAAATTTTGTAAATGGGAACCATATATCATATAAAACAGTCTTATATATGAGTCGGCTTAATGCAGATGGGAAGGAGGAAATTATGAAGAATGTGACACATTCTGTTACAAGAAGCGAACAACAGAAAGTAGAATGTTTTATAAAGGTAGTAAATGAATATAAGACTGCAATGTTTCGTTTGGCGTTTTCTATTGTTTTAAATAAAGAAGATGCAGAAGATGTTGTCGGTGAAGCTATTATGAAAGCATATAGTCATTTGAAAGATTTACGACACACAAAGAAAATGAAAGCATGGATTTTTCAGATTATTGTAAATGAAAGCAAGAATTGCTTGAAGAAAAGGAATTACATGGAATTGTATGAAGAGAGGCTTTATGAAAAGCAAACGGATGAGGAGACAAGCGATTTATTTGATTTTGTATGTCAATTAGAGGAACCTTTTCGTGAGGTTATAATCTTATATTATTTTGAAGAATTTAAGGTGAAAGAAATTGCTAGCATTTTAGGGATATCAGAAGGTACTGTGAAATCCAGATTATCTCGTGCCAGAATAAAATTAAAGCATTTTCTGGACCTGGAGTAATCGTACGAAACATTGGAAATAGAAAGAGGTGAAAGGTATGGATTTCTTAGATAGAAAAATTAGAAAAAAAGCAACTCAAACGATATGTCATACATCAAAGGAATATGAGCAAAAAATTGATTTGATACTACAACAGATAAAAGAAGATAATAGCAAGTTTTTGTCATGTAAGAAAAAAGGTTTTCGATTAGGGTATGCAATCTGCGTATTAGCGATGTTAGCGTTTATTTCTATTCCAACAACGGCTGCGATTGATTATGTAAAGATGAGAATGTCATATTTAGATGAAAAAGAACAGGAAAAATATCAGGAAACAGTAGAAACCACATTGCCAGATACAGAAGCAATAACATACATAAGACCATTTAGTATGGAAGAACAACAACGATATGACAAACTTATGCTGGAATACGAAGGAAAAGGAGTATTTCCAAAAGGAGAATTGTTAATTGTAGATACTTTGGAGAATGTAGATAAGAAATCAGTCGTATATGAAAATAGAACTAGAACTTTGTATTTACCCGATAGAAGTTTAACTGATGAAGAACTTTTGCAAATTATAGATTTTTATCACAAAGTGGATTATAGCTTGCAACAAAGTGATATAGTAAGACAGGAAAAAGAAAAACAAAAAAAATTAGAAAAAGCACTACCTTCTAATGAAGCGATTTTGAAGGAACAGGCAGCACAAATAGCAGCATATTATATAAAGGCAATGTTTGATGTGGAGAGTAATAATGTGGAAGTGGATTATATAGAAACAGATATTTCTGAAGAAGACGGTGATTATTTGTGTAGTTATGAGGATGAAGAATGCAAGTATCATGTAGTGCTACAATCCTCTACAGCAAAACTGACCAGTATTGATATGAGTATGGAAGATGTTGATTTCTATGCG
The DNA here is from genome assembly GCA_017622535.1 of Lachnospiraceae bacterium. Classification (GTDB taxonomy): domain Bacteria; phylum Bacillota; class Clostridia; order Lachnospirales; family Lachnospiraceae; genus CAG-590. The sequence goes on from JAGAQX010000136.1 coordinate 3,409, forward strand.
AAACTGGCTACCATTGATGAATCTATCTTTATTTCAAAGGCACAGGAGGCAAAGAGGCTATTTTATAATATATATGGTGAATATACAGAAATTATAAGCATTACCTGTAGCTACAAAAAAGATGAAAATGATAATGTCCCTTATGGAAATGTATTATATTATCTTGAATTTGAAGATGGTACAGCTGGACGTTTTTCCTATAATGTTAATCATGATGTGTTCTGGCAAATGATATATTTTCCTAATTATCGTGATATGAGAGATGCAGAAAAGCGTGGTGATATAGAGATAGAAAAAGATAGAGTGTACCTTGATATAGAATGATGAATATATTAAATTGAGTAAAATATACGTTTTTCTTAAAAATATATGAAATGATAATAAGTACCTTGAATTTGTGTCTACAAACATTATAATAAATACAAGAAATTGAGAGTAATATATATTTGAGAAAAGGAGCGTATTACAATGATTACAAAAGGTAAGAGATTATTAACATTTTTTCTAATCTGTTGTGCTATTCTATTTTTGCCTAATTCTGTGAAAACAGTTTACGCAACTGAAGTTTGCAAGCAGAGCGGTAAGTATTTATATGAAGTAGATGTACATGGCAATGCAATTTTTATGGGATATACAGGAACGGAAACTGAATGGAGTATTCCATCCGAAATTGCTGGAAAAAAGGTTACTTCCATTGGTGGCATGTATAATAAAAAGAACCTCCAGAACATAATTAAAACAGTTAAAACACTTACCATTCCTGGAACAGTAGAATACATAGGTAGTTTTACATTTACGGATTGTTCTAACTTGGAAAATGTGATTATTCAAGAAGGAGTTTCTGAGATAGGAGATTATGCTTTCGCGGAGTGTAAGAGTCTTGTAAAAGTGAATTTGCCAGAGAGCTTGACTAGTATTAAAGATTATGCGTTCTATGGATGTACGAACTTATCTGATATTAATATTTCAGAGAAGGTTACGTATTTTGGAGAACAATCATTTTATAATACCCGTTGGCTAAACGATGAGAAAAAGAAAAATCCGCTTGTTATTATCAATAACACATTGATTGATGGAACGTCATTAGCAGGTGATATTTCTTTACCGGACACAATTACTCATATTGCAGGTGGGGCATTTGAAGATAATCAAAAAATAACAAGTGTTGTTATTCCAAAAAGTGTTGTGTCAATTGGAGCATGCGCATTTTCTTGGTGCGAAAACTTGAAATTAGTCGAGATGTCAGAAGGTGTGACAACAATAGAACCATGGGCTTTTACAAATTGTAAGAATCTAAAGAATATTACATTCCCTAAAACAGTTGAATCCATCGGATTTGAAGCATTTAATGATACAAAGTGGCTTGTTGATCAAAAGAAAAAAAACACATTAGTTATAGTTAATAATATATTATTAAATGGTCAAAATGCTTCTGGTACTGTTAAGATTCCTGACAACATAACATACATTGCAGGAGGTTGTTTTTGGGAATGCGAAATTGATAATATTACGATACCAGGCACAGTGAAACATATAGGTGATTTTGCTTTTTGGAGTGCAAAGATAAAGAAAATTGTAATCTCAGAAGGTGTAGAGAGTATTGGAGAATCAGCATTTGAATCATCGAACATAAAAAATATAACAATTCCAAGCTCAGTGAAGAAAATAGGTAGTCTTGCCTTTGATTGTTCTCAAATTGAAAAAGCTGTTATTTTGGCAAATGTGGAGGAGTTGGGCGATTCTATATTTGTCGAATGTTGTGCATTAAAAAGTGTAACCTTGTCGAATGGTATGCCATATATCTCAAAAGGAATGTTCTTTGGGTGTAAAGCTTTGAAATCCATTGTGATTCCAAAGAGTGTAGAATATATTGACCGAGATGCATTTGTTGATTCTAATACAACTGTAACAATATTAAACCCTAATTGTAAAATATATGATCACACCAATACGATTGGTGGTATTGTTTGTGGCTACAAGAATTCAACCGCGCAAACCTATGCTAAGAAGTATGGTAAGGTAATAAAGATTTCTTCAATCAAAGGAGATAAAAAGAATATTTCTGTAAAATGGAAGAAGAAATATAATGTAGATGGATATCAGGTGCAATATGCAACCGATAAAAAGTTTAAAAATGCGAAATCCATATATGTTAGCAAAGTAAAACAATCAACTAAAATTTCTAGGCTGAAAGCAAAGAAAAAGTATTATGTTCGTGTTCGAGGATACAAGAAAGTATCAGTGAATCAACAGACAAAGAAGATATATTCAGGTTGGTCCAAAGTATATAGTATTAAAACAAAATAATAATTATAAAAAGAAGCAGTTTTTTCGAAATGTAATTATGTTTCGGAATAACTGCTTCTTTAATATATTACGAGTTATTGTCCTACCATAGTCGTATTTACTTTCTTTCTAGCAATAACCATTATAATTGTACTGATAATAGTATATAGGACAAATCCCGCTGCAATAATTGCCATATTCATAGTAGTAAGAGATCATTGATTTAATTCAACTCTGCAATTCTGCTCACTCCAACATATATCTGCGAAATTTTATACCAGGTTGGATAATCGATAATTCCAGTAGCAGGTAAATTAAAAATCTCTTGAAAACGTTGCACGGAAGCTTTTGTTGCTTCACCGAAACTTCCATCTATAGCGATTCTTGGAATAGAAGGGTAGTTCTGTGCAATGCGGTTTAGTTGTTCCTGAATCATGCGAACCTTTGGTCCAGTTGAGCCGACAGATAAATCGTAGCCGGGCCATGAGGCAGGAATACCAGAAATGATTTCAGCCTCATTAATATAGATATCATCCCCATAATAATTTCTTAGAATCTCAATTGCACTATATCCCTGGTCAGCAAGATATTTTGAACCCCATTGTGTCATCCAGTTTGGACAGGTGACGCGTTTTCCATCACAGTATTGTGTAAGAATTGGTTGGAGTACATTTGGTCTAGAGAGATAGTTTGCAAATATACTATCTACAATTTGAGAGATGTTCGTGTAAATGGTCTTTTGATTAATCCACTTGTGGTCAAAGGCAGTAGAGCTGGTAATTGTGAAATCATATCCTTTGCCGCGATACCACTCTGTAAATACACGGTTTAGAGTAAATGACATAATTGCTAGAACATTAGCATATATGGATGCTTCCGGCCAAGTGGCATAGATTTCACAGGATGCAACATTTTTAATATAATCCCGATAGGGAACATAGTAATCCATGGCAGTTGTGTCGCTTGGTGTACCGTCGTGAACAATAATGTATTCTGGAACCACAACACGGCTTAATACAATTTCGCCAGATTCATTTACCGGTTTAATTTCTGCTTCTGCAATCTTAGGCGGATAGAATTCCCACAAAGTATGCCCACCAATCACGGTTGGGTTATATACATTAGGGTTTGTAGAGGGGGTCATGCGGATGTTTTGGAGTCCATTTTCTCCTGATAAAATTTGTACACCGGAGATAATTGCATCCTCGTATCCGGGAGCGGATATTTTTAGATTGTATTCACTATATGGCTGGTTGTCACTTGGACTTAGAGAATACTCCAAAGGTGGAGCAGCAAGTTCTATGTTTTCAGTTTGACCATCAACATTTGTTGTAACTTCCTCAAGTGTGATATTTGGATTTCCAGAGCTTGCAATTTGAATAGTAGCGTTTGGAATTGGAATTTGATTCGTTTCAGATATAGCATTGATTTGTAAAAAACCAATGTCGATATTATCCTGAGTTGCTTTCAGCTCATTATTTCTTTTCATACAGGACCTCTTTTCTGATTATAAGACATTTTTACATATAATTATTGTATGAAGAAGAAATAAAAGTGTGAAATGAAAGAGAGCATAGATATAAAAATAGACGTATACATTTCGGTATACGCCTAGTTAAATCATAGATATTAAACATTGCTTGACTATTATTTGAGAAATTATAATTTGTGTTTGCTTTCTGGCATTCGGTCAACATGAACATTGACGAAATAAAGCATAACACCAATAAAAATACCACCTAGTAGATTGCCAATAGTAACTGGAATAAAATTATTCCAAACACTTCCGATGGTTAGAGACGCCAGTTTTTCGGCAGTTACACCGTATATAGCTTCTGCCTGGGTTACGTACAGTTCGTTGTTTTTAGCTAGTAGTCCGATTGGGATAAAGTACATATTCGCAACGATATGTTCAAATCCACAGATTACAAAGGCAAAAATGGGAAACCAGGTTGCTTGAATCTTTCCAGCCACTTCCTTTGCAGCAGCACCCTTTAATACGGCCATACAAACGAAAATGTTACATAAGAAGCCAGAGGCAATACCACGAATCGTAGAGTGGGATACCTTCTCTACCGCAACACTGATGGTATAACCGCCTAAAGCACCTCCGCTAGTATCTAAATTACCGCTGAAATAGACTAAAATTGCAATGAATAATGCGCCGATAGTGTTTGCAATAAATACGCCGATTAGATTACGCATAAACCTTCGGAAACGGATTTGCTTATCCATGGTAGCCATGATCATAAGACAGTTACCAGTAAATAATTCGCCACCTACTAACACAATCATTAATAAACCGATTGGGAAAACAGCACCGGCCGCAATCTTGGCCGCACTTACGTTGGTAATGGCATGTGAGGCGGTTTGACTGGCAACACCACCTAGCGCAATAAACATTCCAGCGAGAATGCCTAGTGCCATCATTTTTTCAAGGCGAAGATTTGCCTTGTTGACAGCACCACTCATATTGATGTCAATAATCTCTTTTGGTGAATGCATTTGCATTTTGTTGTTCTCCTTTCATATCATTCGTGATGCTACAAACAGCTTGAGATTCTGGGTGTAGCGTCTATATTTTTTAACAGTTTACTATGGAAACAGGAATAAATGCAATAAAAAACACAAAATATACAAAATTTAACTGGAAAAATATTATATTTTATCTTGAATCTTCCTATTAAAAGGTGTATAATGCAAACGTTTGGTTACTGCCATAGTAAGGTGTAACCTATAGAAAAAGATAATAACAAAGGACAGGGAGGATTTTCATCATGAGTGAAAACGCAAAGAAGTCTGGTGGCTGGCGTACAAATAAGTGGATTCGCGCAGCAATCCCAGCATTATTACTTCATTGTAGTATCGGTACAGTTTATTGTTGGTCAATCTTCAGTCAGGAAATTGCTGACTATATCGGATTTTCCAAAGGTGCAACAGAGTGGGCATTTAGTTTTGCAATCTTTTTCTTAGGAATGTCAGCTGCATTCTTAGGTAACGTAGTAGAAAAGGATATACATAAGTCTTCTTTGATTGCAACAATCTGTTTTGCAGGTGGTATGGCTGGTACAGGTTTCTTCATTTACTATGGTGGAGCTCACCAGGGAAGCATGTTAGCTTTAATTGGTATCTATATCTGTTATGGTTTAATCATGGGTATCGGTTTAGGTACGGGTTACCTTTCACCAGTTAAGACATTAATGCTTTGGTTCTCAGATAGAAAAGGTCTTGCTACAGGTTTAGCTGTTGCTGGTTTTGGTGCTGCAAAGGCTATCGCAAGTCCAATTATGCAGTCAATGCTTGAAAACTTAGGCGAGGGTGGAATCTACAAGATGTTCTGGATTCTTGCAGGTGTTTACTTTGTGATGATGTTCGTTGGACATTTGTTACTTAAGAAGCCAGATGGATGGCATGAGCCTTCAGGCGAAGAGAAGACACAGAGTGCTTGGTCTGTTATCAAGACAAAGCCACTTACCAACTACCTTGGTATTTGGTTAATGTTCTATATCAACATTACTTGTGGCTTGGCTTTAATCTCTCAGGAGAAAATGATTGTTAAGTGTATCGGTTTAGCAAGTGCAGTTGGTATCATTTCTACTGTATCTGCTATCTTTAATGCAGGTGGTCGTTTAGGTCTTTCTGCATGGGCTGATACTATGAAGGATAGAAATACAATTTACAAGATTATCTTTGTTCTTTCTATTGTATTTACAGCAGTTGTAATCCTTACAAAGGGTATTGCAAATGGCGAGGGCAATACATTGTTAGTTGTTCTTGTGCTTGCACTTATCTTTGTTGTAAATGCAGGCTACGGTGGAGGTTTCTCTAACGTTCCTACATTGCTTTCAGACCATTACGGAATGAGCAACATCAGTGCAATTCATGGTATTACATTGTCAGCATGGGCATTTGCTGGTCTTACTGGTAACCAGATGGCAAACTGGATTGTAAATCACTTCGGTGAGGTTGTAGAAGTTCACGGTGTTGAGGTAAATCCAACAGGTTACCAGACAGTTTTACTTGTGACAATTGCACTTTATATCGTTGCATTGATTCTTTCAATGGTATTTGTTAAGCCGGTGAAGAAGGATGAAGTAGCGGAATAATGTGAATAACGTATTTTTTATAAGAAGAGCTGTTACGAAAGTAGCAGCTCTTTTTGGTATATATTGATTTCGAATCGCAATTATGTATAAACAGAATATTTTTTAGCAATTATTTATTATTAGACATACTGTAGTAGAATGAAACATTTGTAAAAAAAGAGTTTTTATGATATAGTATTTTAGTTATGGTTTGCTTAAATGTATGCAACAACACAGGTCTTTGTTTTATACATTTAAGCAAAGGTAATTTGAATGATATGGAGGAAAGAAAATGGCAGAATTAATTAAGGTTGTATTAGACACAATGGGTGGAGATAATTCTCCAGGAGAACATGTTCTTGGTGCAGTGAATGCAGTGAAAGAAAAGGAAGATATATTTGTATATATTACAGGCCCAGAAGAGAAGCTTAAGGAAGAGCTTGCAAAGTATGATTATCCAACGGATCGTATTGAGATTGTCAATACAACAGAGGAGATTACCTGTCATGATCAGCCGGTAAATGCAATTCGTCAGAAAAAGGATTCATCTATGGTTGTTGGACTAAAAATGGTGAAGGAAGGTAAGGCAGATGGATTTGTTTCATCTGGTAATTCTGGAGCACTTTTAGTAGGTGGTCAGGTTTTAGTAGGTAAGATGAAAGGAATCGAGCGAGCACCTTTGGCACCAGTTGTACCAACTATGAATGGTGTAAGCTTGTTGATTGACTGTGGTGCAAATGTAGATGCCAAGGCAAGTAATTTGGTTCAATTTGCTAGAATGGGTTCCATTTATATGGAAAATGTAATTGGAGTGAAGAATCCACGTGTAGCTATTGTTAACATTGGTGCTGAAGAAGAGAAGGGTAACGCTCTTGTGAAAGAGACATTTCCATTATTAAAGGAGTGTAAGGACATTAATTTCATTGGAAGTATTGAAGCAAGAGATTTCCCAACGGGTGCGGCAGATGTTGTTGTAACAGAGGCTTTTGTTGGTAATGTTATGTTGAAGCTTACAGAAGGCTTGGCAAAAGCATTAGTAGGTAAGGTAAAAGAGGGTATGACAGCTACACCAATTTCTACTTTGGGAGCGCTTTTGGTAAAACCACAATTAAAGCAGACACTCAAATTTTTCGATACCACAGAGCATGGTGGTGCACCACTTCTTGGCTTGAACGGTTTAGTTGTTAAAATTCATGGTAATGCTACCAACAAGGAAGTTAAAAATGCATTATTCCAGGTGGAAACCTTCAAGAAACAGGATATTAATGGAAAGATTAAGAAGCATTTGTTAGATGAGCAGGATGCATAAATCTTTCATCTTCAGACAGAATATACGATTTTTTGATTAATTCGAAAGATTGAGGGTTGAGTAGGAGATTAACAATGTTAAATTATAATGAAAAAGCGATTGAACAGAATATTCAATACGTGTTCAACGATAAATCGTTGTTGAAGCAAGCGCTTTCTCATAGCTCATTTATTAATGAAATGAAAAAAACAGGAATGGAAAGCTATGAACGGTTGGAGTTTCTGGGAGACGCGGTATTAGAATTAATTACAAGTGAGTTTTTATTTGAAAACTACAAGGAACTAACAGAAGGTCAACTCACAAAGCTTCGTGCTTCTATTGTATGTGAATTTACACTTTCTGCTGTGTCGGAGATGTTACAGTTTGGTGAATATGTACTTCTCTCTAAAGGAGAAGAATTAACCGGTGGACGTCATCGCAGCTCGATTTTATGTGATTTATTTGAGTCGGTTTTGGGTGCTATTTATTTAGATGGAGGAATGGAGCCTGCAAGAACCTATGTTAAGACATTTTTATTGACAGATATAGAGAATAAATCCTTATTCTATGATGCGAAAACAACGTTACAAGAAATGGTTCAAAAAGATGGAAAGGGTGTTGTAACCTATGAGATTTTAGAAGAATCTGGACCAGACCATAATAAAAAGTTTGTGACACAGGTTTTGGTTGATGATGTGCCACTTGCCAAAGGAGAGGGTTCCTCTAAGAAAAATGCACAGCAAATGGCAGCTTACAAAGCCATTTTGAAATTAAGGGATAACCAGTGATTTTAATTATATAATTAGAAAATATGATTAAATCCTTATTTGGATACACAGAAACGGAGAAATATATGTATTTAAAAAGTATTGAGGTATATGGATTTAAATCCTTTGCCAATCGAATAGTATTTGAATTTAATAAAGGTATTACTGGTATTGTGGGACCAAATGGTTCAGGTAAGAGTAATGTCGGTGATGCGGTGCGCTGGGTTCTTGGTGAACAAAGTGCAAAGCAGCTTCGTGGTGCAAAGATGGAGGATGTTATTTTTGCGGGAACAGAGCTTCGAAAACCACACGGTTCTGCATATGTAGCAATTACATTAGATAACAGTGATCATTCGCTACCAATTGATTATGAAGAAGTAACTGTGGCGAGACGTGTGTATCGTTCTGGCGAAAGTGAGTATTTGATTAATGGTACTGTTAGCCGATTGAAGGATGTTCATGCGTTATTCTTTGATACTGGTATTGGTAAAGAAGGATATTCCATTATTGGACAGGGTCAGGTTGAGCGAATTCTTTCTGGTAAACCAGAGGAGCGTCGTGAGCTGTTTGATGAGGCTGCTGGTATCGTTAAGTATAAGAAGAACAAGGCGGCAACAGAGAAATCCTTAGCAGCAGAGCGCGAGAATCTTAGCCGTGTAAACGACATTTTGTCAGAGCTTGAAAAGCAGGTTGGTCCATTGGAGAAGCAATCAGAGGTTGCTAAGAAATATTTGCTTTATAAGGGTGAATTAAAGCGTTTTGATGTCAATGTATTCTTGTTAGAAAATGAAAGAATTGACAGTGTCTTAAAGGAAAACGAAGAGAAATTGCATATTGTAAATGATGACTGTGAACGTTTGAAAAAGGAGTTTGAAGATACAAAAAATGAGTATGAACGTATCGAAACAGTTTTAGAGCAATGCAATCAATCGATTGATGAAAATCGTAACAAAATCCATGAGTTAAAGCTTCAAAATGAGCGTAACGAGGGTGAAGTGAATGTATTAAATCAGCAGATTTCCAACGCGAAGTCTACGGATGTACATATGAGTGAGCAAATTGATCGTATCAATCAGTCCTTAGCAGCTCAGGAGAAGGAAAAGCATGAATTCCAGGAAAAGAAAGCCATTTTGGATGAAAAGATGGACTCTGCGGATGATGTTGTAGAGGAAGCTCGTGAAGTTAGTGAAGGAATTGAGGAAGAAATTGCGAAGCTAGAGGAAGAAATTGAAAAGAGCAAAGCAGATATCATTGAATTTATGAATGATGATGCGAACCTAAAGGCTAAGGTTGGTAGATATGATACAATGCTTGAAAATATTAACTTCCGTAAGACGCAGTTAAATCAACGTTTCTTACAGTTTAAGTCTGATGAGATGAAGGACAAGGAGGAGTATGAAAAGCATAATACTTCGCTTGCTGAGATTGAACAGACAGTTGCAGATATTTTAGCAAAATTAGAAAAAGTAGATGCTGACTTAGATCAGAATACCATTGCGACCAATGAGAACAAAACTCGTTTATTTAATGCGAACAATGAATATAGTAGTGTAAAATCTAAGTTAGAAGCTCTTCGTAATATTACAGAGCGTTATGATGGATATGGTAATTCTATTAAGCGTGTTATGGAGCAAAAGGATAATAATCCTGGTATTGTTGGTGTAGTAGCAGATATTATTCAGGTAAATCAGGAATATGAGATTGCGGTAGAAACCGCTCTTGGTGGAAGTATTCAGAATATTGTTACAGATAATGAGAATACTGCAAAGCGTTTAATTAATTTCCTTAAGAAAAACCGCTTTGGTAGAGCAACCTTTTTACCACTCACTACAATCGGTGGAAAGTATAGTGAATTTAGTAACAAGGATGCATTGAAGGAACCGGGTGTAATTGGTCTAGCTAAGGATTTGGTTAAGGTACATGACAAATACAGCTCAGTTACCAATCATTTACTTGGTCGTATTCTTGTGGTGGACACCATTGACAATGCAATTGCGGTGAACAAGAAATATAATCAGAGCTTACGCATTGTAACAAAGGAAGGAGAATTGTTGACACCAGGTGGTGCAATGACTGGTGGTGCATTTAAGAATTCTTCGAATTTACTTGGTCGTAAACGTGAGCTAGATGAGCTTTCAAAAGAGCTTACGGAGATTAACAATGAGATTGCACTTGCTTCAAAAGAAGAGACTGAGCTTCGTGCTGTTCGTGAGGAATTAAAGACTGCGAAGGAAGACATGAATCTTCAGTTGCAGGAGTTATATTTGCAGAAGAATACAGTTAGCATGAATATAGAGCAGGTTTCTAAGAATTTAGCAGAAACTGCCAATGCATTTGCTTCTGTAAATCGTGAGAATAAGGAATTGGAATCTCAGATTGAAGAGATTAATCACAATAAGAATGAATTGTATGAAAACCACAAGCAGGCGGAAGCAGCAAAGAAAGCGTTAGAAGAGCGTATCGTTGGTTTGGAAAATCAGGTTGTTGATAAGAAGGAAGAGTTAAAAGCAGCCAATGAGAAGGTTTCCGAGTTAATGATTGAGTTTAATACCATTAAACAGCAGGATGACTTCTTGATTGAGAACCTTCGTCGTATTCGTGCGGAGGAGAGCAAGTTAAAGGAAGAGCTTGAGTTGTACCGCTCACAGATGTCTGATTCTGGCAAGGCAATTGAGGGCTTGGTAGCTAAGATTAATCAGTTCAAAGCATTGATTGATGCAGATAAGAAAGAGATTATGACCTTAGAGGGACAGCTTGCAAAAGACTTGACGGATAAGGAAGAACTTAATGCAAAACACAAGGAATTCTTTACAAGACGTGAGCAGTTAAATGAAGAGATTACTAAGCTTGATAAGTCTGCATTTAAGCTGGCAGCACAGGTTGAGAAGATTACAGAGCAGGCAGACGCTTTAAGTAGATACATGTGGGAAGAGTATGAGCTTACCTATCAGTCTGCAGTGGAATTAAAGGATGCAAGTCTGAATGATTTAGATAGCCTGAAGCGCGAAGTATCAGCAGTAAAGGCAAAGATTAAGGCATTGGGTGATGTCAATGTGAATGCGATCGAGGACTATAAGCTTGTATCTGAGCGTTATGAGTTCTTAAAAGGACAACATGATGATATTATCAAGGCTGAGACAAACTTGCTTCAGATTATTGCTGAATTAGATGCAGCAATGCGTACACAGTTTGAGGAGAAGTTTAATGAGATTCAGGTAATGTTTGATAAGGTGTTCCGTGAACTGTTCGGTGGTGGTAAAGCGACCTTAGAGCTTGTGGATAATGAAGATATCTTAGAGGCAGGAATTCGCATTATTGCACAACCACCAGGAAAGAAATTACAGAATATGATGCAGTTATCCGGTGGAGAGAAAGCGTTATCTGCGATTGCGTTATTGTTCGCAATTCAAAGCCTGAAGCCATCTCCATTCTGTTTGTTAGACGAGATTGAGGCGGCGTTAGATGATTCCAACGTTACAAGATATGCAAAATATCTCAATAAGCTTACAAAGGATACACAGTTTATCGTTATTACTCACAGAAAGGGTACGATGGAAGCTGCAGATGTTCTCTATGGTATTACCATGCAGGAGAAGGGTGTGTCTACACTGGTATCTGTTAACTTAATTGAGAATGAGTTGGATGATTAATGAAATATTTTTACATTAATATGAAGTGATTATTATGTTCTGTGAAAAGGAACAATACTTGCAAGGAGCTATGTTATATGTTTGATTTTTTTAAGAAAAAGAAAAATAAAACGGAAGAAATGTTTGAGGAACCACAAGAACAATCTACACAGCTAGAGGAAACGGAACAGGAAACAGAAGACAATAAGGAAATGGTTACATCTGATGAAGTGTTGATGCAAAGTGATTCCGTTGATGAACAGCCGGTAGAAGAAGTAATTAACGAGATTGTTCAAGAACAAGTGGAGATGTCTACAGAAAATTCTATAGATGAACAAACGGATGCATCTGTAGATAATTATGGAGAAGAACCTGTAGAAGAGCTTCAGGAAAAGCCAACCAAGAAAAAGGGTCTGTTTGGTCGTCTGTTTGCTGGTCTTACCAAGACGAGAGATAGTATTAATGAAAGCTTTAACCGGCTTTTTAGCGGTTTTTCTTCCATTGACGATGACTTTTATGATGAGCTAGAAGAAACCCTTATTATGGCAGATTTAGGGCTAGATACGACAGAACGAATTATTGATGAGCTGAAGGATTTAGTTAAGAAAAATCATATCAAAGAAGTGGAAGCCTGTAGAGAGTTGGTTGTCAATATCATCAAAGAACAGATGTTGGTAGATGACAGTGCCTATGACTTTGAGGATAAGAAAACAGTTATGTTGATTATTGGTGTCAATGGAGTAGGTAAAACCACATCCATTGGTAAGTTAGCAGCGCAGTATAAGGGACGTGGTAAACGTGTTATGATGTGTGCAGCAGATACCTTCCGTGCAGCAGCCATCGACCAGTTAAAAACATGGGCAAACCGTGCAGGTGTTGAGATTATCGCACAAAATGAAGGTGCAGACCCAGGTGCAGTTACTTTCGATGCAGTAAAAGCAGCAGAAGCCAGAGATGTAGATATTTTATTAATTGATACCGCAGGACGTCTTCATAATAAAAAGAATCTTATGGATGAGCTTGCCAAGATGAAGAAAATTATTGAGAGAGAATATGGCGATGCACATTTGGAGACATTAATTGTGTTAGATGGTTCTACTGGACAGAATGCACTAGAACAGGCGAGACAGTTTAGTACAGTTACCGAAATTAATGGTATCATTTTGACAAAGCTAGATGGTACAGCGAAAGGTGGTATTGCCATTGCAATTCAATCTGAGTTAAATGTACCTGTGAAGTATATTGGTGTTGGTGAACAGATTGATGACTTACAGAAGTTCAATCCAGAAACCTATGTAAATGCTTTATTTGCAGATATGGATACAAGAAGTGATATTGAGATTTTGATTCCAGAAGATGAAGAATAAGAGGATTCTAGGAATTATATAATATTATTTTTGATAATTACATGATATTTTTTCTTTCATTGTGTAGGAGGATAAGTAAATGTTGACATTAGAAAAGTTTGAAGAAGCATATAATACGGTCCAAAAGGTTGTGAATCAAACAAAATTGATTTACAGTGATTTCTTTAGTGCACAGAGTGGGAATAAGGTGTATTTAAAGCCTGAGAACCTACAGGTAACAGGTGCATATAAGATTCGTGGTGCTTATTATAAGATTTCAACTTTGACGGAAGAAGAGAGAAGTAAAGGATTGATTACTGCGTCGGCAGGTAATCATGCCCAGGGTGTTGCTTTTGCAGCAAAAGCATACGGTGTGAAAGCCACAATTGTTATGCCAACTACAACTCCGTTGATTAAGGTTAATCGTACAAAGTCTTACGGAGCAGATGTCATTCTTTACGGAGATGTATATGATGAGTCCTGTCAATATGCGTTAGAGCTTGCAGAGGATAAAGGGTTAACATTTATTCATCCCTTTGATGATTTGGATGTTGCATGTGGACAAGGTTCCATTGCAATGGAGATTGTGAAAGAGCTTCCAACTGTGGATTACATTTTAGTTCCAATTGGTGGTGGAGGACTAATAACAGGTGTTTCTACCTTAGCAAAAATGTTGAATCCAAACATTAAGGTGATTGGTGTAGAACCAGCCGGGGCTGCTTGTATGAAGGAATCCTTGAAGAATGGTAAGGTTACAACATTACCAATGGTAGACACCATTGCGGATGGTACAGCAGTTAAGACTCCTGGAAGTAACATTTTCCCTTATATTAAAGAGAATGTAGATGAGATAATTACAGTAGAAGATAGCGAATTAATAGTTGCTTTCTTAGACATGCTTGAAAATCACAAAATGCTAGTGGAGAATTCTGGTTTATTGACTGCAGCAGCAGTTAAGAAGCTGAATTTTAAGGATAAGAAGGTTGTAAGTATTTTAAGTGGTGGTAACATGGATGTTATTACCTTTGCCTCTGTTGTACAGCATGGTTTAATTGCGAGAAGTCGAATCTTTACGGTATCTGTATTGCTTCCGGATAAGCCAGGCGAGCTTATGAATGTAAGCTCTATTATTGCGGAATTACAGGGTAATATTATCAAGCTTGAGCATAATCAGTTTGTTAATTTGAACCGTAATGCAGCTGTGGAATTAATTATTACCATGGAAGCCTTTGGACCAGAGCATAAGGAGCAGATTTTACATGTTCTTGCAGAGAAGGGATATCGTCCGATAGAGAAGAATCCGAAGAGTATATATTGATAAATGTTTGTTGATTTATACTATTTTGTATTCAACAGTTATGTGCATTGTTGGGAGAGGAAAAAGTAATATGTTTACAATGGATAAAGATTTTAAAGACTGGTTAAACCGAAATCACTACGGTACTTATAACGGAATGAAAATAACACCAGAAACAGAGATGGTTGCTTATACCTATGTGATTAGTGTGATTGTTTTGACGTATCGTAAAAGTACAAGATATTATTTCAAAGAAGCAGAAGCTGGCAAAGCCTTAGCTGCCAAGATTTTATGTATTTTATGTAATTTGATTGTTGG
>JAGAQX010000137.1 GCA_017622535.1 Lachnospiraceae bacterium
AAACGTGCCATGGAAAAGAAGACAGGTGCAAGAGCCTTGCGTGCAATTATAGAGGAATTTATGTTGGATATTATGTATCAGATTCCTCGAGATGACAATATTGGTCGTGTTACAATTACTGGTGCATATATTAATGGAACAGGTGGGCCGGTTTTGGAAATGAGAGGTGCACTTGCACTAGAACAAGAGGAAGAAAATGATTTTGTATGATGATACATTTACATCAACAAATGCAATGAATACTTCTTGCGGTTTTTGTTAAAAATTATATAATAGTAATATATGGAATAGAAGAACATGATAGTGTTCTTCTTTTCTAATTTGAAGGATACTCTGATTGAATAATTTGAATGGCTGTGAATATCCAAATGTATCAAAAAAGAATGAAAGAAAGGATAATTGCATCATGAGGTCGAGTGTGTTTTAAGTGCTTAGGTGTGGTGCAAGGGGACGACATGGAACGTAAAAATGTATGGAAAGATTATGACAAGAAAGAGATAAAAGAATTAGAGAAATTGTGTAAGGAGTATCGCAAGTTTTTGGATAATGGAAAGACAGAGCGTGAGTGCGTGAAGTATATTGTAGAGCTTGCGAAAGAAGCAGGATACCAAGATTTTGACGAGGTGAAAGCTTCTGGAAAGAAGTTAAAGACAGGTGATAAGGTCTATGCAGTGAACATGAAAAAGGCAATTGCGTTATTCCAGATTGGCGAGGAGCCGCTGGTAGATGGTATGAATATTTTAGGTGCGCATATCGATTCACCACGAATGGATGTGAAACAGAATCCGTTGTACGAGGATACGGATTTTGCTTATCTTGATACACATTATTATGGTGGAATTAAGAAATATCAGTGGGTGACATTACCTCTTGCGATTCATGGTGTGGTAGCTAAGAAAAATGGTGAAGTGATTGATATTGTGATTGGTGAAGATGAGAAGGATCCAATTTTCTGTGTGACAGATTTATTGATTCATTTGGCTGGCGAGCAGATGGAGAAAAAGGCCAATAAAGTAGTAGAGGGTGAACAGCTTGATATTTTGATTGGCAGCCGCCCACTTGCCAAGGAAGAAAAGGAACCAGTGAAGAAGATGATTCTTTCCATTCTTAAGAAGAAGTATGACATGGAAGAGGAAGATTTCCTTTCTGCAGAGTTGGAGATTGTTCCTGCTGGTAAGGCAAGAAATGCTGGCTTGGATGAGTCTATGATTATGGGCTATGGACAGGATGACCGTGTGTGTGCTTATACATCTGCAGTGGCAATGTTTGATATGAAGAATGTGAGGCGTACAGCATGTTGTCTGTTGGTTGATAAAGAGGAGATTGGTTCTGTTGGTGCAACAGGAATGCAATCAAAGTTTTTCGAAAATACAGTGGCTGAATTGTTAGATAACATGGGTGATTATAATGAATTAAAATTAAAGAAGACGTTAGCAAATTCATTTATGTTGTCATCCGATGTGTCTGCAGCCTATGACCCAAGCTTTGGTAGTGCTTTTGAGAAGAAAAATGCGGCTTACTTTGGACGTGGTGTTGTGTTTAATAAGTTTACTGGTTCTAGAGGTAAGTCAGGTTCTAATGATGCGAATGCAGAGTACATTGGAAAGCTTCGTAAAATTATGGATGATAATAATGTAGCGTTCCAGACAGCTGAGCTCGGTAAGGTGGATATCGGTGGTGGTGGAACCATTGCTTATATCTTATCCTTGTATGGAATGAACGTGATTGATAGTGGTGTTGCGGTGCTTAATATGCATGCACCTTGGGAGATTACAAGTAAAGCAGATGTGTATGAGGCGTACAAGTCGTACAAGGCATTTTTGAAGGATGCGTAATATGGATTATTTATATGAATGTGTATATGTGAAGTGATCAAAAGGACGAAGTTTGAAAGGGGGCATCCGAGTTGATGAAACGAATCTTAGGTCTAGGAATGACATTATTACTGTTGTTCCTGATACATAACATTGCATTTGCAACAGAGCACGACACGTACATTGATATACCTTTTTCGAACTATCGGGAGTCTGATTTGGATATAGCTCCAGTGGGAGTGAGTGAAATATCTAGACAAAGAAGCACGGTGGCATCTTGCTATATTTCACCATATGTTACATCGGTAAAAAAACAAGGAGATTATGGTACCTGTTGGGCTTTTTCTTGCATGGCAGCTTCAGAGGCGAGCTTAATGAAAGAGAATTTGTCAAGCTTGACTACTACAGATATGTCAGAGTTACATTTGGCGTATTATTTATCCCATTCTGTAACGGATGCATTAGGTGGAACAGAAGGAGATCATTTTTCGGTAATTGATACAAGCACTAATGCTTTTTTACAGGTTGGAGGAAATCAGCAGTTGGCAACCTATCGTTTGGCAAATTGGTATGGCTTGGTTGAAGAATCAATGGCACCCTATGATGGTGTTGTGTCAGAGATAGAGGTAGATTTGCCGGATTCTTTAGCGTATGATCATGATAAGTTTCACTTAGAGAATGCCTATTGGGTATCATTACAAGATAAAGATGTAGTGAAGCAAATGATTATGAAGTATGGTGCTGGAAGTGCATCTTATCACACAGAGGCAGTTTATTATAGTACTGGTGTTGAGAATTTAGGTGAATTGGACGAGCCAGTTGCAGTGTATTGTCCTAAAGATTTAGACAATAATCATGGCATTACTATTGTTGGTTGGGATGACAATTATAGTTGCTCTAATTTTGGAACCTACAAGCCGACATCAGATGGTGCGTGGTACTGTAAGAATAGTTGGGGGTCAGAATGGAGCAAGGATGGCTTTTTTTGGATTTCATATGAAGATGCATCATTACTTAGTGAACCAGCATATTTTTATGATTATGGATTGCAAGATAACTATGATTACAATTATCAATATGATGGCGGTGCCTATTCAGCTATTACTGTGAATAGTAGTTATTATGCAAATCGTTATACAGCAAAACAAGCTGAATATTTGAAAGCGATTGGTTTTTATACAAGGAATTCCAATTATGACTGCAAGGTTGAAGTTTATTTGAATTCGGATGTAAGTAATCCGACAAGTGGCACTTTAGTAGCAGAGAAGGCGTGTCCGCAGACCTATGCAGGATTTCATACTGTGGTGTTGGATTCCCCGGTGGAGTTAGAGGAGAATGATATTTTTTCAGTTGTGGTATATCAAGCAGATTCAGAGGGAAATCAGGTGCCGGTTTCATTAGACGCAGACTATTTGGATGGTATGTATAAGAATACTTCTGTGGCGGAGATTGGTCAAAGCTATGTTTGTCAGAATGGTAAAGTGATCGACATAGGCAGGGCTAAAAATGCAAACTGTCGCATAAAAGCATATACAGATGAGAAGATATTTGTGAATGATTTGGTTATTGATAAGCAAGAAATAGTATTAGATAAAACAGAATCAATGGACTTAAATGTGACGCTAATGCCAGAGGATGCTTCAGATAAAAGTGTAGAGTGGAAAACGGAAGATTCTTCGGTAGCTATTGTGAATGCAGAAGGTACTGTGACTGCTGTTGGGGGCGGTGAAACATATATTTCGTGTATGACTAAGGACGGATCGGCATTGATTAAGCAATGCAAAGTTACTGTTTTGCAACCTGTTGAACAGATTTTACTTAACTATAAATCATATGATCTGATGAATGGTGAAACAATTCAATTAAATGCGACTGTGTTGCCAGAAAGTGCATTTGACAAGACATTGCGGTGGTGCTCGAGTGATGATGCGGTGGCGACGGTGTCTGATACTGGCTTGGTTACTGCGTTGAAGTTTGGTAGTGCGAATATTACTTGTATTGCTACGGATCGCAATGAATGTATTGCTACTTGTAAAATTACGGTTACTGAGAAGATGATATCTGTTTCCTTGGTACAGTCAAGTGTTGATTTGATAAAGGGAGAAACAGTACAATTAGAAGTAAACACAAGTCCAAGTGTTGAAAAAACAAAGGGAGTTTATTGGATCTCTTCTGATGTGACAATTGCAAAAGTGGATGCCAATGGATGTGTTACAGCAATTGGGGTGGGTGGCCCGGTAACAGTTCAGTGCATCGCAAAGGATGGAAGTGGTGTATCAGCAAGCTGTCAGGTGAATGTGATACAAAATAAGGAAGAGAACAATCTAGAAGATGAGGTTGAGTCAGACGATGCTAATACGTTGTTGAGAAAACGGTATAAGATTCGTACAGATGGAACGGTACAATTTATGGATGGTAGCACCATATCCTCCGTATTTACAATTCCGACTGAAATTGTAATCGATGGAGTATCCTATAAGGTAACGGCAATAGCGCCTAATGCATTTAAAGATAACAAGAATATTACCAAAGTGATTATAAGTAATTCTGTTAAGAGTATAGGGAAGAATGCATTTAAGGGCTGTAGTAATCTTACGAGTGTAACCATAGGAAAGAATGTTAAAACCATAGGAGTCAATGCATTTTACGATTGCAAGAAGCTGCAGACGGTAAATATGGGAAAGAATGTTACAACTATTTGTGATCAAGCATTCTATAAATGTGGAAAATTAAGTAAAATCGTGATATCGCCCAAGGTGAATAGCATTGGAAAGCAAGCGTTTTATAAATGTAAGTGTTTAAAATCAATTACTATTAAGACAACGAAGCTCACGAAGAAGCGAATCGGAAAGAGCGCATTTAAGGGGATTCACTCGAAAGCAACTATCAAGGTTCCAAAGAAGAAGCTCTCTTCGTATAAAAAGATACTTCCTTCAAAGGGGATTGGAAAAAAGGTTAAAATCAAAAAGCTATAATGCAAGGTTTTCTTGGATTGGGACATTAAAAGCGTCGGAAGCACATTTCGGCGCTTTTGTCATACAATGAAATAGTAAGTATTTTAGGTGGAACTATGACCTGTGAGGAAATGATATATAGCAATGAGTATAGTGATTACATGATTAACTTTTTTGAAGGAGTGGAGGAGTCCGGAGATTTGTATCGTGATGGATGTGTGAATCCAATAATCGAAAGAATAGCGATTTTACACAATCCAAGACCAGAGGATTATTTGACGAATTTGGAGAGAATTCCGTATTCATTTATTCCTAAGGTGTTTGGTTTGATGGATTCATCTAATCTAGAAGCAATTGGTGTTAAAAGAGTCAAAAACTCTGAGATATTAACTGATGGTGGGAAAAATGTGATGATTGGAGTGATTGATACAGGGATAGATTATACAAATCCGCTTTTTTTAGATGAACTAGGAAATACAAGAATTAATGTGATTTGGGATCAAACAATATATGGGTTTGATAAAAGTGAGGGAAATGATAAAAATGATAATGGTAATAGTACAATTAATAAAAGTCCTAATGTTTCAAATGACGCTGGAAGGATAAATGAATATGAGATTCCAATCCCCTTGTATGGCACGTTTTTTTCAAGTGAGGAAATCAATGAAGCTTTGAGACTAGAAAATCCATTTAAGATGGTTCCTTCGAGAGATGAGAACGGTCATGGGACATTTATGGCAGGAATTGCAGCAGGGGGGCGTGATGAATTAGGTGATTTTGAAGGAGTTGCTAGTGAGGCAGAGCTTGCAGTGGTAAAGTTGAAAGAAGTAAAGCCTTATTTACGAGAATATTTTGGAATCCCACAGGATGTGCCGGCTTATTCTGAGACAGATATTATTTATGCTATCGAATATTTACTTCGATTTGCAGATGCACGTAATATGCCAATTTCAATTCTAATAGGAGTAGGAAGTAGTAATGGTGGACATATGGGTTTGACATTTATTGAACGCTATTTAACAACGATATTAGAAAATCCGGGAGTGATGGTGAGTGTGCCTGCAGGAAATGAGGGAAGTGAGCGTTTGCATTATGCAGGTCAGATGGATGAGGGAAGTAATGAGCTGGAGGTGGAATTTAATGTTGCAGAGGGGCAGAACACGCTTGTGTTGGAGTTTTGGGGGAACGCACCTACAACTTTTGGGATTGGATTAGTTTCGCCACAAGGAGATCGGATTGAAAGAATTCCGCCTCGTTTTGGCCGAGAAGAGGTGGTGCGCTTGCCGTTGACAGATACGACGATCTATGTGGCGTATCAAATGGTGGAAACCTTTACCGGGGATGAATTCATTTTCGTTCGATTAACAAAGGCGACCCCAGGTTTGTGGAGATTATTGGTATATGCAGATGATGAAAGAAAAAGAAGCTTTAATATATGGATGCCACTGCGTCAATTCCTTCAGGAAAATACGTATTTTCTCCAAGGGAATCCAGAGAACACTATTACAATTCCAGGCAATGCTCCATTGGTTACTACTATGACAGCGTATAATCATTTGAATGGTAGTATATATGCAAATGCTAGTAGAGGATTTGTGAATCGAAGCATCGCGAAACCTGATTTGACGGCTCCTGGCGTTAATGTGATGGGACCGGGACTTCGGAAAAATTATATTCGAGGTACAGGAACATCTGTGGCCGCAGCTCATGCGGCGGGCATATATGCATTGTTTTTGCAATGGAATCTTGAAAATCCGGAATTCGGAGTGTTTTATGCTGCACAGATTCAAAGCTTCTTTTTTAAAAGTGCACAAAGGGATGCGAATCAGGAATATCCAAATGTTGTATGGGGGTATGGAATTATAGACGCAGCTCAGGTATTTGAACAGTTCCGGATTGTATGAGAATAAAAATAGCGTAGCAGATAATGATTTCCTAATAATTATCAGGATTTCGTAATCTGCTACGCGTATTCGTTTTATTTATTCTATTTGGTCATAAATCCGAGAATTTCGTTACTACGTGCAATGAACTTTGTCATGGCCTCTGCGTCTAGAGGAGCATGAGCTAAAAGTGCAAGATCGTAAAGTTGTTCACAAACAGTCTTGGTGTTATCACCTTCTGGATTCTCTAAGATAAACTGTACAAGATTGTTGTTGGCATTCAATACAAGGGTTTGACCTTCACCACCAAACACAGAAGGATCCATGTTGCCCATCATACTGTACATCTTCATCATCTCTTGCATTCTTCTCGTCTCTTCAGGGAGAGTAATCATAGACGAAATAGAGGCGTTTTTTAATTTCTCTACCTTGACATTCAAATTCTCATTGTCAAGAGCCTTGCGGAAGGTTTCGGTTAACTTGTCGGTGGTATCCTTTAATTCTTCCTCAGAAATATCCTCTTTAAATGTATTTGTAATATCAGAATCGATTCGAGTGAACTTCACTCCATCATGCTTCTGCTCTTGGTGTGTAATAAATGGAGTGTCAATGTTATGGGTGAGCACAACAGCATCAATTTCCTGTTCCTTAAACATATTAATGTACTGGGATTGTACCTTTTCGTTATCAGTATAGAATACTGTGTTTTCGTATTTTTCTTTACCTGCTTCTAAATATTCATTTAAGGTTAGGTATTTGCCATCTAAATTCTTATAAAGGATATAATCCATCATCTTATCATTGAATTTGTCATCCTTTAAACAACCAAACTTGATAAATGGACTCAAATCATCCCAATAGCTTTCGTAGGTTTCGCGCTCTGTCTTGAACATACCAGAAAGCTTGTCGGCAACCTTCTTTGTGATATAATCTGAAATCTTCTTAACAAAACCATCGTTTTGTAGTGCGCTTCTGGATACATTCAATGGAAGGTCAGGACAATCGATAACACCCTTTAACAATAATAGGAATTCTGGAATTACCTCCTTGATGTTGTCCGCAATGAATACCTGATTGTTGTATAATTTGATGGTTCCCTCTAATGTATCATATTCTGAATTGAACTTAGGGAAATAAAGGATACCTTTCAAATTGAAAGGGTAGTCCATATTCAAGTGAATCCAAAATAGTGGTTCTTTGAAGTCTAGGAATACCTTTCTATAAAATTCTTTGTATTCTTC
The DNA here is from genome assembly GCA_017622535.1 of Lachnospiraceae bacterium. Taxonomy (GTDB): domain Bacteria; phylum Bacillota; class Clostridia; order Lachnospirales; family Lachnospiraceae; genus CAG-590. The sequence goes on from JAGAQX010000137.1 coordinate 7,893, forward strand.
TTCTGTACAGTCATTTGGATGTTTTGTCCACAATGGCCTAGTATCATTGATTGGTTTTTCTTTTGGTTCGGGTTTTGTGGTGCTTTCTTCGCCTAAAACACTGTCTTCGGAATCTGTATCAGCTGCTTCTGCATCAACAGCTTCGGATTCGATGAAGTCCTCTGTCTCTTCCTTTGCGGCATCTGCGTTAGTGAAGTAAATCTCTTCTGGCATAAATGAACAATACTTACCTAATACTTCCTTGACACGATACTCATTTGCAAATTCGAAGCTATCTTCATTCAAATATAGAGTAATCTCTGTACCATGAACCTCACGGTCACCAGTTGACATAGTAAACTCTGTGCCACCATCACATTCCCAAAATACTGGTTCTGCACCTTCTTGATAAGAGAGTGTGTTAATGGTAACTTTGTCTGCTACCATGAAGGTAGAGTAGAATCCAAGACCAAAATGTCCAATGATTTGGTCATCAGTAGCCTTATCCTTATATTTTTCTAAGAAATCAGAAGCACCAGAAAATGCAATCTGATTGATGTACTCGTTAACTTCGTTAGCGGTCATACCAATACCGTTATCGATAAAGGTAAGGGTTTTGTCTTTAGGACTGGCAATAACGTCAATACGGTATTGTGTGTTGTCTGCTTCTTCGTATTCACCGATGAGAGCTAACTTGCGAAGCTTAGTTACTGCGTCGCAGGCATTGGAAACCACCTCGCGAATAAAAATGTCGTGATCAGAATATAACCACTTCTTAATGATAGGAAAAATATTATCGCTGTTGATTGATAAACTTCCCTTTTTCTTTCTCATAAAAAACATCTCCTTTATAATATATTAAATGTCTAAAACGAGTTGCCTAAATCTGTAAATGATATGACTGAGACAAGAGGTTTTAGAAAAGATCTAAAATGAATTATCAAAGATATAATAGATATGATAGTACACGAAATTAAAAAAGTCAAGAGAAAATTAGCACTCTACAAAAGAGAGTGCTAACAATTGTTTGTGTCACATTTGTGTTGGATTACAATCACATTTTGTTGAAAGATGTAAGAATGTAGAAGGTTCAATGATTTTATTTGATTATACGAGGGGATTGCATGCATAACTATTCACATGCTATATTGTTTGATTTAAATAATGTGACGATACTAGTGGAAAACTCATCTTCTAAATTCTTGTCTAAAGTGAATATTTTATACGAAATTCCACAAATCACATTTAATTTATTTTCTTGGAATGCGATATTGATGAAAAGCCCGTCGATATCGTTCGGATTAAGTGATGATTTTGTTGAATTGAGAATGGAAGCAGTATCCTCTTGACTGGCACGTAAAACAACCTTTAACTGTGTTGGAGTAGTTTTCCCTTTGATTAAGAGAAAGACTTTCTCCTTTGCTAGGAACCAAGGAAGATATGTGGCTTCTGTTAGTTCGTGTGTGGATATATCTTCTTCGGTAAAAAAATTATGATTTATATGACCATCCAAGGAATAAGTCATATCGGTTTGAATAGTAGCAGATACGAATTGATATTTGTCTAGTGTGTTTGATTGGAATAATAATTGCATGAATGGTTTAATGTCTAATATGTTAATCAATTGCATGGTATGTGGCCCTTTCTCCTATAAGCATATATTGAAATGTATTGATGTATGCTAATTGGTGCGTGATATTTCGTTGCGTCAACTAACTATATCATCGTGCTTTGACGTATCAGGTCATTTTGTTTCTGAATACGGAAAAACAGTCATAGTGTTTTTCTAGTTTAGTGTATCATTCTGGGAAATGAACTTCAAGATACAAAGAAATTTCTTATGCGGTAGTCTTAATAACATTTATGAGAATATTCCTTGTTTTCTGCATTGTTGGTTATATATCCTTATATGAAAAATCTCTTAAAGAGGTTTATCATTTATGGCAAAAGTTGTATAATGAATGATGTCATATGTTATAGCAAATAATGATGTATTTATACGATGGAATTCGATCTAAAATATAAACTGATTGGCGTTAGGGGGGATATTGTGAAAGGTAGGAAAAGTATTCGACAGAAATTGACAGCTATAGGAATTTTACCAATTGTTTTTCTTGGTGTCACAATCTTTGTTCTTGGTGTAATTTTGATTTATAGCATGCATGCAGACCTTATTAGAGATGAATTGGAGACTAGCACGCATGTTTTAAAGGGATGTTTTGATTTGACTGTTCGTGGAGACTATACCTTTGATGGAGATGTTCTAAAAAAGGGAGATGTGAATATCAGTGATTCTACAATGTTATATGAGATTAAAACCAACTCA
>JAGAQX010000013.1 GCA_017622535.1 Lachnospiraceae bacterium
GCATTAGAGAACATCAAAGCAGATGCAACATTTTTGGCTCGTCATGAACGAATTGCAAAAAGAACGCGGGAAGGCTTGATGAAAGCGGGATTACAGCTATATGCAGAGAATGGTTTTTCCAATACAGTAACCGTGTTTAAAGTTCCTGAAGGTGTCAAAGCAGAGCAAATATTAAAGGTGATTCGAGAAGATTACAATCTATTATTAGCAGGCTCCTTTGATGTGTTAGCAGGTGAGGTGATTCGAATTGGACACATGGGCTACAATTGTACAGATGATAATATGAAGGAGACCTTTGCAGCATTAAATGGTGCTATGAATAAATTGCAGGTGTCGCTACTAGGAGAATTGGAATATTAATGGTTTCATTCAAATGAGTGATGGGAGAGAGAATTAGGAAAATGCAACTAATTCTCTTTTTCAGTTGTAATATAATTAAATTGAAAATTATATTGCGAAAGCATATAATATAAAAATACGAAAGAGTAAAGGAGAGGATGTTATGTTAGGTTTACTTCTTAATTTTTGGTGGGTTATTATGATTGTCATTCTTGCAATCGTTGTGATGCTGTTAAGCTATGTGAAAGCACCACCAGATGTGGCGTTTGTTATTTCTGGTATTCGCAAGGAACCGAAAGTGCTGATTGGTCGTGCGGGCTTTAAGCTTCCATTTTTTGAGCGCAAGGATGAACTGTTACTCAAGCAGATTTCCATTGATATCAAAACAGATGATTTTGTTCCAACCTTAGACTTTATTGGTGTTAATATTGATGCGGTTGCAAAGGTTCGTGTTATGACAGACCCTGAAGGTCTTCAGCGTGCGATGACAAACTTTCTTAATATGAAAGAAGATCGGATTATTACAGCATTGGTAGATTCTTTGCAGGGTAATATGCGTGAGATTATTGGTACGGTTACATTGAAGGAGCTTTGTAATGACCGTAAGATTTTTGGTGACCAGGTGCAGGAGAAGGCCCAGAAGGACATGAATAGTCTCGGTATTGAGATTATCTCTTGTAATATCCAGCATGTTATTGATCAAAATGATTTGATTCCAGCATTAGGTCAGGATAACATGGCAGCGATTCAGAAGAATGCGTCTATCGCAAAGGCAAATGCAGACCGTGACGTTGCTATTGCACAAGCGCAGGCAAAGAAGGAAGCAAATGATGCTGCTGTTATGTCGGAGACAGAGATTGCAATCAAACAGAATGAGCTTGCAATTAAGAAAGCAGAGTTGAAGACGGTAGAGGATACCAAACGTGCTCAGGCAGATGCGGCTTATAAGATTCAAGAAGAGGAACAGCGTAAATCGATTGAGGTAACTGCAACGAATGCCAATATTGCTCGTCAGGAACGTGAGGTAGAGTTGAAGATGCGTGAGGCAGAAGTGCAGGAGCAGACCTTGAATGCGAATATTCGCAAACAGGCAGATGCGGAGAAATACAAACAACAGCAGATGGCTGATGTAGAACTTTACAAGCGTCAAAAGGAAGCAGAAGCACAGAAATATGAGCAAGCGCAAGAAGCAGAAGCACAGAAGATTAAGGCAGAAGCTGTGAAGTATGCCATGGAGCAGGAGGCAGAAGCAATTCGTGCCAAAGCAGAAGCAGAAGCAGCTGGTATTCGCGCAAAGGGTGAAGCGGAAGCGGCAGCGATTCAAGCAAAGGCAGAGGCAGAAGCAGCCGGTATTGACAAGAAGGCAGAAGCGATGCAAAAGTATGGAGAAGCCGCAATTATCGAGATGTTGTGTCAGATGTATCCACTTGTTGCACAGGCAGTTGCAACACCACTAGCAAATGTAGATTCTATTACTATGTATGGTTCTGGTAATGCTGCAAAAATGACAGAGGATGTAACTACTTCGTTGAAGCAGATTATGGACGGAGTTGGTGATAGCTTGGGGATTAATCCTTCCGTTTTGTTATCAAGCTTTGCTGGAACGAAATTGGCAGGTCTAACAGATAAGGATACAGACAAAAAAGACACCACAGTAGTAAAGGTGGTAGCCCCAGTAGTGCAGCCGGACAAGGATGCTGACACAGATGATACGACTGTAGAATAAGAGGCAAGAGATGAGTAAAAGAGATGAATTAGGAGAAGAACTGTATAGCATGATAGCCCAATTACTGAACAGTAAGATGAATCGTACAGTATTGGATAGTATTCGAGGAGAGTACGGTGTGTTACGTTATCTGTTGTTCGTAGAAGATGGTGTGAAGGCGGGAACGTTGATTGAGAAAATGCAAGTAGTTCCTGGACGTATGACAGACATATTAAAAAGTTTGGAGTATAAAGGGCTTGTTGTGCGAAGGAAAGAAGAAACGGATAAAAGAATTGTTCGAGTCTTTCTTACAGAAGCAGGCCGGCAAGAGGCGGAAGAGAAGCGACATCAGATTCATCTTGAGTATCGTGGGTTGATAGAACGCTTAGGAGAAAAGGATGCGACGGAGTTCATTCGCTTGTTAAAGATTGTGCTGGAATATCCTAATTCCATGGATAGCTTTGAGTGAATGCGAGCAATTTATACAAAGAATCTCAAAAAATAGGTACAATATTGTAAAATATAGAAAATTTATAAAAATATAGATATTTCGCATTGCGAACTAATTTTAACAAGAGTATACTTGCACTTGTTTAGAAATATCGCAATCGGAATGTCTATATTTTTTTGAATATATATTTCGCATTGCGAAGTAATGGTGCATTTACGAGATGAGACAGAAGGATAGAAGAGAAATCATTTATATTATCATGTGTGAGTAACTGGCATATGAAGGAGGTCATTATGATTAACAGACGAAACACAAAAACACTTTATGATTTGGTACAGAATGCTGGTAAGGAATATGGCGATAAGGTATTTCTTCGTTATGAGAGACATGAAGAAATGTGTACCAAGACCTACAAGGAGTTTGCGGATGCATGTAATAGTTTGTCCACTTGGATTGATGAGAAGAATGCTGAAGCTGGGCACAAGGTGAATGTTGCTTTGCTTGGACGTAGTAGCTTTGAGTATTTGGTAGCTATGTTAGGTTCCGCCAGTGCAGGCTCTATTACCATTCCACTGGATGTTCAATTGATAGAGGCAAATCTTGTGGACAACCTGAATCGCTCTGATACGGAAATCTTATTCTATGATTGGGAATTTCATTTGGATATAGATGTAGTGAAAGAGCAATGCCCTCAGATTAAAGAATTTATATGTATTCAAAATATTAAGCATATTCCATCTGTAAAGAAGTTGCTAAAACAATACGAAGGTGTGGAATACGTGTCTAAGGTAAAAGCAAAGGATTGTGCGCTAATCATTTTCACTTCTGGTACAACTGGACGTGGAAAGGGTGTTATGCTTTCTCATGGTAACCTCATTGATAATACCTTTTGTACTACGGAAAAGACAGGACAGGATCAAGCGGTTTGCTTGAATGTTTTACCAATTCATCACGTGTTTTGTATCAATGGCGATTTGTTAGTTGTAATGCGTTACGGTAGTGAACTTTGTTTGTGTAAGAATTTGCAGAAGCTGATGTATTCCATTGATTTGTATAAGCCGACAACTATTCGTTTGGTACCGATGATGGCCAAAATGCTATACAACAAGATTGTGCTTACCGCACAGCAAAATCCTCTACTTTCTAAGAAGGAAGTAAAGGATAAGGTGTTGGGTGAGCGTCTTACCCGTATTGTCAGTGGTGGTGGGTATTTAGCAGAATCTCTTTCAATCAATTTTGCAGAGATGGGAATTCAGATTGCGCAGGGCTATGGTATGTCCGAGTGTTCTCCAAAGATTTCAGCCCCGGATTACGAACGATGGGATAAACTAGCATCCGTTGGTAAGCTAGTAGATAAATGTCAGGTTCGTATTGTGGATGGAGAAATTCAGGTTAAGAGTCCATCTGTGATGATGGGTTATTATAAAGAGCCAGATAAGACAGCAGAGGCAATTACAGAGGATGGCTGGTTGTGTACAGGTGATCTTGGTTATTTGGATGATGAGAACTTCCTATATTTGACTGGTCGTAAGAAGAATTTGATTATTCTTAGTAATGGTGAAAACGTATCCCCAGAAGAAATTGAAAAGAAATTCGATGGAGATGTATTGATTAGTGATATTTTGGTATTCGATGCAGGCGATACTATTGCGGCAGAGGTATACCCAAACTACGAATATGCTCAGGCAAATGATATTGCAGATATCGAAGCAGAGGTACAAAAAATTATCAACCTTCGTAATCAGGAGCTTACCAGCTTCCAGCGCATTACCCAGTGCAAGGTTCGTAAGCATCCGTTCCAGAAGACTTCCTCTAAGAAGATTATTCGTCCTATCTATTTTGATAATAAGAAAAATGAGGCTGAAAAGGCTGCTTCTGTTCGCAAACCAGAAACCGATATGCAAAAGAAGATTTATACTTTAGTATCTGGCATTATGGGCAATGAGCTGTTTGGCATTGATGAGAACTTATATGACAGTGGATTGGATTCCATGGGAAGCATCCTTTTGATTGAAGAGTTTAAGAATGCATTGGGGGCAGAACTTGCGTTAACTGACTTGTTGGAGAACAATACTGTAATTGCTTTAGAAGCATTTATTACGGAAAATAAAGAAAAAGAGCATGCAGACTATACTATCCGTGAGAAATACCCACTTACCGGTCTTCAAAAGTACTTTGTATATATTATTAGAGGCAATACAACAGGTAACCTACCATTCATATTTAAGTTAGATGAAAGTGTTGATTTGAAACGCATGAAAAAGGCGGTGGAAGAAACGATTGATGCACATCCGGGTCTTAAGGGAATCATTCGCCTGGATATGTTTGCCATGTTCCGTGATGACAGTCGTAAGATTGAGGTTCCAATTATTAAGCTTACGGATGCTGAGTGGTTAGAAAAGCAGAAGGAGCTGGTAGTACCATTTGCCTATACAGCAGAAGATAATTTGGTGCATACAGCACTTTATGAGACAGAAAGTGCCAAGTACTTCTTCTTTGATTTGTCACATGCTATGGGTGATGGAATTACCATGGGAATTTTGTTTAACGATATCAACCGTGCATACGCAGGTGAGAAACTAGAGACAGAAAGTTATACAGCGTTTGAGTATGCGTTGGATGAAGCTTATGGCGATGAGCATGGTGTGAGAGCAAAGAACATTGAGGCGATGAAAAGCTTGATGAAGGATTGTCACCTTACCCGAAGCATTTTGAACAAGAAAGAAATTGAAGATTATTCTAAAGGGGTAAATGGTGTGATTCGTCAGAGATTATTCAAGGTAGTTAGAAAGAAAATTCTCTATTTCTGTAAGAAAAATGGTGTTTCAGAGAATGTATTATTTATCACAGCCTTGAATTATTGTATGGCATTATTCGCAAATGAGGATGATGTGTTCTGTAACAGTATCCACAGTGGACGTATCGAAGGTCGTTACAGAAGTGTTGCTGGGCCACTATTCAAACAGTATTTCTGCAGATATACAAGAAAGCCACACCGAAAGACATTAGATTTGTTAAATGAAACAGGAAAACAGATTATGGATACCATGAAGATTAGCTTGTCAGCAGCCCGTCAAGGTGAAATGTTTTTCCAGTTCCAGGGGGATATCTTGCAGATGGATGAAATGGGCGGAGCAAAAGCAGAACGTATGCGTATACAGTTGGATTCTCTTCCGTTCCACATGCAGGTGATGACTGATGAAAAGGGTTATTCAATGGAGCTTCGCTATTGGGAAAATCGTTTTGATGAAGAACAGCTTCGTATCTTTATCGAGTGCTTCCAGTATGTGATTAATGCGATATTAGAAGAGCCTTCTGTTCGTAGACTTCGTAAGCATATTCCAGAGGAGTTACATCCAAAGCATTTCTATATTAGTGCAGGTGAGTTAAATGCGGAGGCAGGATATAATCTGGTGGATGTAGATCTAGAAGAGCAGTTGAAGGTTTATGTGTTAGATGAACGGGAATATCTGAAAAAGCCATATGGTGCTTGGGGGCATTTGTTTATTATGGATCACAAGCCAACGATTGTTGAGGAAGAATTAGATAATCCATATGGACCTGGAACCTTGTATCGAAGTGACCGTATTGCAAGAATTCTGCCGGACGGTACTGTAGATTTCTTAGAAAATGGTGGTCGTCATGTGATTACCGATGGTATTCATGGTATGCAGATATTTGACTTGCAGACATTGGAATATCTTGTTTTGGATTTTGGTGGAATTGAGATTGCAGATGCATATCTTAGTTATGATAACACGGTAAATGAGATGACGCCA
>JAGAQX010000138.1 GCA_017622535.1 Lachnospiraceae bacterium
AGTTCCGATTATATAAGAGATAACAGACATTTAAGGAGGAAATTACAATGCCAAAATTAAAAACTAACAGAGCAGCAGCTAAGCGTTTTAAGAAAACAGGAACTGGTAAATTAAAGAGAAACAAAGCTTACAAGCGTCATATCTTAACCAAGAAGACTACTAAGAAGAAGAGAGATCTTAGAAAAGCAACTATGATGGATAAGACAAACGAGAAGGTAATGAAGAAGATTTTACCTTATCTATAAGATGGATTGAATTAGGAGGAAATAGAAATGGCAAGAGTTAAAGGCGGCGTAGGCGCAAAGAAGAGACATAACAGAGTATTAAAGCTCGCAAAGGGTTATAGAGGAGCAAGATCTAAGCAGTATAGAATCGCAAAGCAGTCAGTTATGAGAGCACTTACTTCTTCATATGCTGGTAGAAAGCAGAAGAAGAGACAGTTCAGACGTCTTTGGATCGCTCGTATCAATGCAGCTGCTAGAATGAATGGTTTATCATACAGCAAGTTTATGTACGGCTTGAAGTTAGCTGGTGTTGATATGAACAGAAAGATGCTTGCAGAGTTAGCAGTATCTGATGCAGAAGGTTTTGCAAAGTTAGCTGAGGTTGCTAAGAGTAAGTTAGCTTAATTTATATGTATATTACGGTTATACCGTTTATATAGGGTTGAGGGAGAATAGGAGCAGGTGTCTTTGACACCTGTGTCCGCACTCTCATACTTTGTAGAATTCGATGTTTTTATTTTATAGAAATTTAGTATTGATTTTTTCATGAAAACGTAGTAATCTATACAAGGTTCTTCTTTCAAAGAGAATCACATATAATTGAATATGCGGAAGTGCTGGAACTGGCAGACAGGCTAGACTAAGGATCTAGTGATAGCAATATCGTGAGGGTTCAAGTCCCTTCTTCCGCACGAATTAAGAATGACTCAGACTTGGTCTGGGTCATTCTTTTTGTTGTTAGGGCAAGGCCCTGTTTTCGTTGTGTAGTTTTTCGTGTTCCGAAAAACGAAACAGAAAACAAATAAACCACCTGCTATGCGGGTGGTTGAAGAATGCTTCAGCTTACAGTAAAAAAACCTCCTGTGATACAATAATGTAGGTTCGCCAACCGCATTAAAGTACAAAGGAGGTATCCAAAATGGATAGTAATAGTTTATCACATACAAAGTGGAATTGTAAGTATCATATCGTTTTTGCACCGAAGTTTAGACGGAAAATTATATATGGGAAACTGAAACAGGATATTGCGTATATATTGAGTACATTGTGCAAAAGAAAAGGTGTAAAAATAGTAGAAGCAGAAATGTGTTATGATCATGTTCATATGTTGGTGGAGATTCCGCCGAGCATGAGTGTTTCAAGTTTTGTTGGATATTTGAAGGGGAAAAGTACTCTTATGATATTTGAGAGACATGCAAACTTGAAATATAAGTTTGGAAGTAGACACTTTTGGTGTAGAGGATATTTTGTTGATACAGTTGGAAAGAATGCAAAAAAGATTCAAGAGTATATCCAGAACCAATTGAAAGAAGATTGGGAATACGACCAAATGACATTGAGAGAGTATATTGACCCGTTTACGGGTGAGCCAGTAAAACAGAACAAATAAAATAAGCCCTTTAGGGCTTAGTAGATAAATGATGTTGCGGCTGGCGAACTATTCGGCGAGTCTTTAGACTCAGTGCCGGTAACAAGCCCTTATAGGGCTAGAGCAAACCACCGGCTAAGCCGGTGGTGCTGATTGCCGCAAAAGAGTTTTTGGATCAATAGGTAATTGTGCGTTTGCGAAAGATTCTTGGTTTTTCAAAGTGCTAAAAACAACTTGTAAGCACAACTGTACAAGCAATACTATAAAATTAGATATGTTAGCGAACGCTATGGGTGGAAGGGAGGCAAAAATATCATGGTCAAAGAGGATAATCTTTGGACGAAGAGGATAGCGGAAAAAATATAGTCCTAGACAAAAGAGGTAGTGGAAAGATGTTTTTTTGTTTGAAAAATGGTGAACAAAAGATTGTATATTCCGCAGGGACAGAAAGTCAGTTGTATATGTGAAGTTTTTTCGGCTTAGTTGGTTAGAATGATACAAGTGTAACAAAACAATGTAGTCACATGGCAAAAGTATATCTTTGAACTAAGCTTGCAATTACCTATATTGAATAAAGTACAAAAGGAGAGGGATATGAGAGATATTGATTATTTGAGGTTACTTAGTCATGAATTTCCTAATGCAAATAGTTGTGCGGCAGAGATTATTAATTTGAGAGCTATTCTCGAACTTCCCAAGGGGAATGAATACTTTTTTTCTGATATTCATGGGGAATATAAAAGCTTTATTCATCTTCTGAGAAGTGCATCAGGAGTGGTAGGAGCTAAGATTAATGAAATATTCGGTAATATATTGCCTGAATCAGAGCAACTTGCTCTTGCCAATCTTGTATATTATCCAGAAAAAATACTTGCGGATAAGAGGCATAAGAGGGAATTGAATGATGAGTGGTATAGGATAACGATTCATAGGCTTATTATTATATGCAGAGAGGTTGGTTCGAAATATACGCGTTCGAAGGTACGCAAGAAACTACCGCAATATTTTGATTATGCTATAGATGAGCTGTTGCATCTTGATGAAAATGAAGAAAATAAAAGGTTATATTATCAGCAGATAATTAAAGCGGTAATTATGGCCGGAGTAGCGGATGATTTTATCATAGCACTTTCGGAGTTGATACAAGGACTTCTTATCGATAATCTCCATGTTATTGGTGATATATTTGACAGAGGACCGAGAGCAGATTATGTGATGGATGAGTTGGCGTCCTTTCATGATGTAGATATTCAATGGGGAAATCATGATGTGAGTTGGATGGGGGCTGCTGCTGGAAATACTGCATGTATAGCAACAGTGCTCCGAATTGCTACAAGCTATAATTCCTTTGATGTATTAGAGGATGGGTATGGAATTAATCTAAGACCACTTTCTATGTTTGCTGCGGAGGTATACAAAGAGGATGCTTGTGAAATGTTTAAGCCACATCTTCTTGATATGAACAAATACGATTCTGTGGAAGAAGAGTTAGCAGCAAAGATGTGTAAGGCAATTACAATTATTGAGTTGAAGTTAGAAGGACAGCTTATTAAGCGGCATCCAGAATATAATATGAGCAATCGTCTATTCTTAGAATCCATTGATTATGAGAAAGGAACGGTTCAAGTGGCGGGAAAGGAATATGTGCTTAAGGACTCGAATTTTCCTACAATAGACCCGAAAGCTCCGTATACACTAACCCCAGAAGAGGAGAGCCTTGTAATGACGCTTAAGCATTCATTTTTGCATTCAGCAAAACTGCAAAAACACATACGCTTCCTTTATTCTCATGGTTCTATGTATAAGGTATGTAACAATAATCTTCTTTTTCATGGCTGTATTCCGATGAATGAAAAGGGGGAGTTTATCTGTTGGGAAAAGGAAGGAAGAACTTATAGTGGAAGAGCCCTTATGGATTATTTAGAGAAGAAAATTATAGATGCTTATTTTCTTGACGAATTTGATAATAAGGAGAAGAAAAAAGATGCATTAGATCTTATGTGGTATCTATGGGCAGGACCAGATTCACCATTGTTTGGAAAAGATAAAATGACAACCTTTGAACATATCTTTATCAATGAACCTGAGCTTTCGGTAGAGAATTACAATCCGTATTATGAGTTTTCTAAGGAAGTAGAATATTGTGACAGAATATTTGATGATTTTGGAATGAGCAATAAGAATGCGCATATTATAAATGGACATGTTCCGGTAAAGGTTGCTAGTGGTGAACATCCGGTAAAGGCGGATGGTAAGTTGTATGTAATAGATGGTGGGCTTTCGAAAGCGTATCATAGTACAACAGGGATTGCAGGTTATACACTTATATTTAACTCCCGTCATCTTGCTTTGGCGGAGCATAAGGAATATGTGCCGGACGGTGATAATACACCAAAGATTCAAGTGACTGAGGTTATGGAACACCGACTTTTGGTGAAGGATACAGATTATGGAAAAGCGATAAGGGTGCAGATACAAGATTTGATTGAACTTAAAGAATGTTACAATTTGGGACTGATTAAAGAGAAGTAAATACAATGTTTAACTTCGACTAAAATAATTTAGAAAATATTAAAAACAACTTGTGCAGCCATGTATACATGTGATACATTAAAATTATTAATTTTTTGTTATTCTGTGCGTGTTTGCGGCAATTGGATTAATAAGGATAATTAAGAGAATTACCGAATGAATTCGATTTGGAGAAATAAGATCTGGAAGGGGGAGGATAAGTTTATCGAAAGCTTATAAAAGCGGTTGCTGAGGCTTTGGATTTGGTAGATAGTAGTGATTTACAAGAAATAATATTTTGATTGGAGGATTGTTATGGTAAAGAAAAAAGGAAATCAAATATTGAGTTTAGCATTGGTGTTTTCTATGCTGGCTTCAGGTCTTGCAGTTCCGTCGGATGGAGTGAAGGCTGCGGAACTTACAAAACTGACGGAAGCGCAATTGGCTACGGCACTCGAAACGTCAGAGGCAGCAATGGATAAGATTGACAATAATAATGTGTCGGTTCATGACCCATCGATTATTGAAAATGTGACAAAAAAGGATGGTCAGGCTAATTACTATGCGTTTGGTTCACACATGGCAGTTGCTAAGACAGATGATCTTGCAACATGGACGCAGGTGTCCGCAAAGGAAAATGATACAGACAGTTCGCTTTTTGGCGTGATGGAAAATGATGAGATTGTTAAAGCAAGCTTTAATGATGCATTTAAAGCCAATGCGTATACTGATAAAATAACAGTAAAGTATGCTGGAGATGCAGTAGAGGCAGAGGTAGACTTTGGTCAATATAATGCAGCTGCTTGGAATACTGCGAGAGATGGATATACTATTTCTGGTAATATGTGGGCTCCAGATGTGATATATAACACAACAACAGAAGAATATTGTATGTATTTAAGTTTGAACGGAAAAACGTGGAATTCCGTTATTATCCTTCTTACATCAAAGGATATTGAGGGACCTTATGTATATCAGGGACCGGTTGTATATTCTGGATTCTCCACTTCTGTAGAAGAACTTTCATATGAAAATACAGATTTGGAAAAGGTGTATGGTCCGTTGGAAACTCTTCCTGTTCAGTATGTAAGTGAGACTGGGGAAGGATTATCGAAGGCAGATGATGGTTCGTGGGGAGAATTCCTTCCACATGCAATTGACCCTGCTGTATTCTATGATGAGGAAGGTTCTCTTCGTATGGTATACGGTTCTTGGTCGGGCGGAATCTACGAAATAGAGCTAGATGAGAATACTGGTCTTCGTGATTATACTGTTCAATATGATTTGGAATATAAGAAAGGCTCGGAGAATAAGAGAGATATGGTATCTGATCCATACTTTGGCATTCATATTGCTGGTGGATATTATGTTTCTGGTGAGGGTCCTTATGTAGAGTATATAGATGGCAAGTATTACCTCTTTATGTCATATGGTGAATATGAGCCTAGGGGTAATTATCAAATGAGAATGTTTAGTTCAGAGAATCCAGAAGGTCCGTATGTGGATACGAATGGTGTTAGTGCAATCTATGATGCATTTGAGGTTAACTTTAATTCGGGATATGGTGACAGCTATGATGGAAGTGATATGGGAGCACCTGGAAGTACTAGAGGTTCACGTCTCATGAATAGTTATCAATGGGATACTATGGAGAAAGGCGAGATTGCACAGGGTCATAATTCTGCAATTACGGTAGATGGCAAGAGCTTTGTTATTTATCATGCGAAGTATGATGATGGAACTTTGACACATAATATCCGTACACATGAATTATATACGGTGAATGGCTGTTTGGTTGCAGCTCCTTATCAGTATGATACGAATGTTCAGGATAAGGTAAGTTATGAGACAGAAGAGGTCAGTGGTGATTATGATGTTATATTCAGTAAGTATGATACCAATAAGCATTGGGTAGGTGGTTCTAAAGAAGAAGGTGGTTACTTAGATGATAATGCATCTCTTGAATGTGAAAAGCCAGAAGTGATGTCCTTGAATGCTGATGGCAAGGTGTTATCTGGTGAGACGGAAATAGGTACGTGGTTATTGGATGGCAATAAGAAGAATGTAACCATTCAGATAACAGATGCATATGGCGATGAGCATATTACAGGAACCTACAATGGAATTGTGATTGAACAGAATGCAGACGGTGTATTAAAGACTTGTTTTACAGGTATTAATGCCCAGACGGGTATTGGCATCTGGGGAACTGTTAATAACAATGATGCCATTAAGGCGATTGCGTTAACAGAAAAGAATACGAAGGTTGATATACCGGCAAAGACTTATAAGGATTTAGAACTTCCGACAAAAGGTCTTTCAGGTGCTGTGATTACATGGACATCGAGCAATTCAGAGGTGATTACTGATACAGGTATTATTCAAGAGGTTACTGAAGATACGGCTGTGACGCTTACTCAAAAAATATCATGTGGTGATTATTATTATGAAAAAACCTATGATGTAACCGTGGGTGTGGTTGATAATTCACAGGGTAAGGTGAATGTGGATTTAACAAATGGAGCGGGAGTTACTTTGGATAATCCGTTCTATGGTCAGGAGAAGCTTGACACTTTGTATATCCGATATACTATTAACTGGGCTGAGGATGCATATAAGAATGGATATGATGGCTTAATGAGTTTCTTTAACAGTAACTCGACAGGACGTGTATCTATACAGTCAGCACCTTATATATGTTACAATGAAATGGCAGATCCGAATACCTATATTGATGTAAAATATATAGCAACAAATGGTACGGATATGCGACCAACAGAGCTGGAAGCTGGCACAGATTATACATATGAGATTGTGATTACAGAGGATGGCTGTGTGGTTAAAGAGAATGGTGTGGATGTTAACATGCAGGTAGATCAAAGTGAAGGAGCTACTTATGGAAACCTGCTTGATTATATCAAGAATTCATGTGATAAATTTAGCTGGGGAACAACTGTAGATAAAAACTCTTTCTGGGCTACAGAAAAATGTACGTTGTCAGATGTTGTAATTACTGACAAGATTCCTGAATCGATTGTATTTGGTAAGGATTCGTATGCTATTGGAAAAGATATTGAACCGATTGTAAGTGAAAATCCGTTTGTGGGTGAGCAGGTGGATTCCTTGGAGATGGAGTATACGGTAAATTATCCAACAAGTCCAGATGCTCATGGTGGCTTGTTTGCATTCTATCAATCTTCTAATTATGGAAGAATATGCCAACAGGCAATGCCGTATTTGTGTTATAACGAAACAACAGGAAATTGGATGGATATTAAGACGGAACAGAATTATACGTCGGCAGGAAAAGATATTAAAGTAAAATACGTTATTACTAGTGATGAATTGAAGCTCTTTATTGATGGCGAGATGCTTTCATCTCTTAATGTAAGTGGTCAAGCAGGCGTAATGTATGCTGATTTGCTTAATTATGTTGCGGATTGCGACAAATTTAGTATTGGTGTAACAGGTGATTATAGTTATTGGGATTCTGTGGCGAGTGCAACCTTAAGCGATATGAACATAACTATTAACAGTGCATCGAAGATTCAAAAGAACAGTGTAACAGTATCCAAGCTTAAGGTAGAATATGATATGCAGGGACATGGAGAACAGATTGCAACAGAAAGAGTAGCATATAATGCATTAGCAACTGCGCCAGAAGACCCAGAAGCAGTCGGTTTCCGATTTGATGGTTGGTATACTGATGAGGAGTGCAGTGAAGAGAAGCAGTGGAACTTTGCTGAAGATGTGGTTTTAGAAGATATTACACTATATGCAAAGTGGACGAGGACGGCAGAAGAATATACAGTTGTATTTGACACTAAAAAATATGTTGAGATGGAGCCGATAACGGTTGTAGGTGGTAATACAGTAGTGAATCCTGGTATTGTTAAATATGAAGGCTACCATTTCACAGGCTGGTATTCGGATGAAGAATGTACCAATCTGTATGACTTCTCTGCTCCGGTTAATAAAGATACTACCATATATGCCGGATGGGAAGAAATGGAGTCAAATGTTGTATTTACGTTAGAAGGACCAGTCAATCTTGCAGAACAGGGTGCTGTAGATGTAGATGGTAATTATACTCCTGCTGAGGATAAGACATTTGCAAATCCGTTCTTAGGATATGATTTATCAAAGGGCGCAGAGATATCATTTACGGTTAATAAGAGCAGTGGATGTACTAATTTCGGAGCTTTGCTATCATTCAAGAGTAGTGATACTGATGCAAGGGCGTTTTTGACACCGTATGGTTTCTTTGGTGTGAATGATTGGAATGGCAATTGGATTGATATAAATCATCCAGATCCTGAAAATACCGCGGGTGGCGGTGAAGAGCTTATTGTTGCAGGGGAAGACCAAAAGGTTACGCTTAAGTTTACTACAGATAATATTGAGCTGTATGTAGATGACGAATTTAAATTAGATAAAGAGTATGAGGCGCGAAATGGGGCTGCTGACATATCATATGCTGCGATTCTCACATATCTTGAAACGGTCCCTTATGTCTATCTCGGATATGGTTCGTTTTGGAATAATGACACATATGACCATGTAAATGCAGTTATCAAAGATATGCAGTTTATTGTTGGTGAAAGTGACACAGAAACAGAGGATGTCGTGGCTGTTGTGAGTGATAAGGTTGAAAAAATCGGTGATATCTATACAACGGAGAGTGTAGCAGCAATTGAAGATGCAAAGGCGGCATATGATGCCTTATCGGAGGAAGAAAAACAGGCTGTATCAGAAGATGTAAAGGCTAAGTTAGAAAAAGCAGTAAAGGATCTTGGTGCTGCAAAAGAAGTAGCGCAAAAAATTGATGCAATTGGAGAGGTCACTCTTGCCAGTGAAGCAATGATTGCTGAGGCAGAAAAAGCGTATGAGGCATTAGGTGCAAATAAAGTTCTTGTATCACAAACAGTGGTAGAGAAGTTGAAAATGGCAAAAGAAACCCTTGCAAAGCTACAAAAGGATGATACAGACGCTAAGCAGGAGGAGGAAGAAGCAAAGAAGAAAGCAGAGGAAGAGGCGAAGAAGAAAGCAGAGGAAGAAGCGAAGAAGCAGGCTGAGGAAGAAGCAAAGAAGAAAGCAGAGGAAGAGGCGAAGAAGAAAGCAGAGGAAGAAGCGAAGAAGCAGGCTGAGGAAGCGAAGAAGGTAGCAGAAACGGCAGTTGGGGCGCAGATTATGGATGTAGATACACAGTCTGTATTTACAATTACGAAAGGCGCAGATGCAACTGGTGTAGGCGGAGAAGTTGAATACACTGGATTGTCTGTTGCAACTGTAACGACCATCGTAGTCCCTTCCACGATTACAGATGCTTATGGAATTACATATAATGTAACAAAGATTGCTGATAGTGCGTTTTTGAACAATAAGAAATTGAAAAAAGTTACAATTGGTGCCAATGTAACTGAAATTGGAAAGAATGCATTTAAGAAGTGTAAGAAACTTAAGACGGTTACGAATAAGAGCAAGAATTTGTCTGTGCTTGGTGAAGGTGCGTTTAGTGGTGTGGAAAGTCTTACATCAATTGATCTTTCTAAGAGTAATATTCAGTCGATTGGAAAGAATGCATTTTCAGGTTGTAAAAAGCTTAAGACAATTAAGCTGAATGGTAATACTTTGAAGAAGGTTGGAAAGAATGCATTTAAGAATATTAAAAAGAATGCTAAAATCACGATTGTAACAAAGAAGAAGACTAAGTACAATAAGGTTGTCAAGGCTATTAAAAAATCAGGCGCAAAGAAAGTGAAATACAGTCAAAAGAAAAAGTAATAAGTAATCATTCTAAAAGTGGTTATTATTATATGAGTGTTATTATCTCCGGTGAGAGCTTCTGTGTATAATATGCACAGAAGTTCTTGCCGTTTGAATGAAAAAATGATATTTTAAGATGAGGTAGGTACAATATGAGCATGGAGAGTAATAATATGGAAGGTCAGCAGACAAAATATGTGCAGATAGAAGAAGATCTCAAAGAGCTTATATTTTCTGATAAGATTCAGCCAGGCGACAAGTTGCCTTCTGAGAATGCTTTGGTAGAGAAATATCAAGTGAGTCGGCAGACGGTGCGAAAAGCATTGAATGAGTTGATTCATGAGGGATATATATATGCTGAGCATGGAAGGGGAACCTTCTGTTCAGAAATGATAAGGCGTCTTAGAAATTCTAAGAATATAGGTGTCATCATGACTTACATGTCGGATTATATATTTCCACATGTACTTAAAGGGATTGATTCTGTTCTTTCGGATGAAGATTATAGTATCATAATCAAAACAACGAAAAATTCTAGAACTGGAGAAGCAAAGTGTTTGGAAGAACTTTTGCAAAAGGATATTGATGGACTCATAATTGAGCCTAGTAAAAGTCATATATATTGTAGACATATCAATTTGTATCGAAAACTAGAAGAGTTTAAAATTCCTTATGTATTCATTCAGGGGTGCTATTCTCAGATGAGAAACAAATATCCGCATGTGCTGATGGATGATGAAGAGGGTGGATACCTTATCACCAAATATTTGATTGATCTTGGACATAGAAATATAGTAGGTGTTTTCAAAAGTGATGACAGTCAGGGTCAGAACAGACACAGAGGCTTTGTAAGAGCACTTAATGAAGCAGGCGTTCCTTATGATGCAGATAAGGTGGTTTGGTTTTATACAGAGGATAGAAAGATACATCCACATATCAGCATTAAAAATATGGTGGAGAATGGTTGTGAGATAGATGGAGTTGTATGTTATAACGATCAGATTGCATTAGAAGTTGTGAGAGCTTTGGCTGAAAGTGGTCTCAGGGTTCCGGAGGATGTTTCGGTGACAGGATATGATGATTTCAAACTCGCAAATGCGTTTGCCATTCAGTTAACAACAATTAGACATCCGCAGGAAGAACTTGGAGAAATTGCGGCCGAGATGCTTTTGGATATTATGAAGGGTGGACAAGGAGAACGAAATGTAGTTATTAAGCCAGAATTGGTTGTTGGTAATTCGTGTATGGCGAGAGGACGTTATCGAAAATAATATTAAGATGAAAAACTATCTGTTGTAAGTTATGTTACAGTAGATAGTTTTTTTGATTTATAAAAAACAACTTGTAAATACGAGTGTACAAGTTGTAGTATGGATTTATCGAAATGAACGAAATACAAGTATTTGATTAGGAGGAAGAAGTATGTTGGAGCAGAAAAATTACAAGTTTTGGTTTTGTACAGGTTCACAGGACTTGTATGGTGATGAGGTCCTTGCACATGTGGCTGAGCACGCAAAGGAGATTGTTGAGCATTTTAATCAGTCAGGTGTTCTGCCATATGAAGTGGTTTGGAAACCTACCTTAATTACGAATGAATTGATTAGAAAGACCTTTAATGAGGCGAATGCAGATGAGGAATGTGCAGGTGTGATTACATGGATGCATACATTTTCACCTGCAAAGTCTTGGATTTTGGGGCTTCAGGAATTTAGAAAGCCACTTCTGCATCTTCACACTCAATATAATGAGGAAATTCCGTACGATTCTATTGATATGGATTTTATGAATGAAAATCAGGCGGCTCATGGAGACAGAGAATATGGACATATTGTCAGCCGTATGCGCATTGAACGCAAGGTTGTTGTGGGTTATTGGAAGGATGAGATGATTAAGCAACGGATTGCAGGATGGATGCGCACGGCTGTGGGTATTATTGAATCATCGCATATCCGAGTGATGCGTGTGGCTGATAACATGAGAAATGTTGCTGTTACAGAAGGTGATAAAGTAGAGGCTCAGATTAAGTTTGGCTGGGAGATTGATGCTTATCCGGTGAATGAGATTGAGGAATGCGTATCAGATGTGACGACGGCAGAGGTGAATGCACTTCTGGATGAATATTACAGTAAGTATGAAATTTTACTAGAAGGTAGAGATCCGGAAGAATTTAAAAAGCACGTTGCAGTTCAAGCGCAGATAGAATTAGGTTTTGAACGTTTTCTCGAGGAGAAAGGATATCATGCTATCGTTACACATTTTGGAGACCTTGGCAAATTAAAACAGCTACCAGGTTTAGCTATTCAAAGACTTATGGAAAAAGGATATGGCTTTGGTGCAGAGGGTGACTGGAAGGTCGCAGCGATGGTACGTCTTATGAAGATAATGACTCAAGGGGTGAAGGATGCAAAGGGAACCTCTATGCTAGAGGATTATACTTACAATCTTGTAAAGGGTAAGGAGGGAATTCTTCAGGCACACATGCTTGAAATTTGTCCGTCCATTGCAGAAGGACCGATTAGTATTAAGTGTCAGCCACTTTCTATGGGAAATCGTGAAGATCCTGCAAGACTTGTATTTACATCTAAGGAGGGACGAGGTGTCGCTACGTCGTTGATTGATTTAGGTAATCGTTTCCGTCTTATTATCAATGAGGTTGATTGTAAAAAGGTTGAAAAGCCTATGCCTAAGCTTCCAGTGGCGACAGCTTTTTGGGAGCCGTTGCCTAATCTGTACACTGGTGCAGAAGCTTGGATTCTTGCGGGTGGAGCACATCATACAGCATTTTCGTATGACCTTACTGCTGAGCAGATGGGTGATTGGGCTTCTGCAATGGGTATTGAGGCTGTATATATTGGTGAGAATACCAATATTAGAGATTTCAAACGTGAGCTTATGTTAGGAGAGGTGTTCTATAAGTAATTGAGAAGTTGATACACATAATAAATATATAACAATTAAGAATTATAAAGGAGATTATAGTTATGAAGTTTTTTATTGATACTGCTAATGTAGATGATATTCGCAAGGCAAATGATATGGGAGTGATTTGTGGCGTAACAACAAACCCTTCTCTTATTGCAAAGGAAGGAAGAGATTTCAATGAGGTTATTAAAGAAATTACAACGATTGTAGATGGTCCTATTTCAGGCGAGGTTAAGGCTACAACGGTTGATGCTGAAGGAATGATTAAGGAAGGTCGTGAAATTGCTGCGATTCATCCGAATATGATTGTCAAGATTCCTATGACAGTTGAAGGACTTAAGGCAGTCAAGGTTCTTGCTGCTGAAGGAATTAAGACAAATGTGACTCTTATCTTTTCTGCAAATCAAGCCCTTCTTGCTGCACGAGCAGGCGCTACATACGTTTCACCTTTCCTGGGAAGATTGGATGATATCAGTTCGCCGGGTATTGAATTAATTGAATCAATTGTTCGTATTTTTGAAAATTATGACATTGATACAGAGATCATTGCAGCAAGCATTAGAAATACTGTCCATGTGACAGAGTGTGCTCTTGCTGGCGCAGATATTGCAACAGTTCCTTATGGCGTAATTGAACAGATGACAAAGCATCCACTAACAGATCTGGGTATTGAGAAATTTCAAGCAGATTACAAGGCAGTGTTTGGTGAGTGATTGCATGGAAAGATAGATGGTATCAATGAAGGTAGATGAATCTATAGGCATATAAGGTTATCGTTAAGGAGGAAATGATGGAAATATTAGATTTAAAAAAGCAAGCAGTCGAAATTCGCAAGGGGATTATTGAGGCTGTTCATAGTGCAAAATGCGGTCATCCTGGTGGTTCGTTATCTGCGGCAGATATATTTACATATTTGTATTTTGAAGAAATGAATATTAATCCGGCAAATCCCAAGGCTTCAGACCGTGATAGATTTGTGTTGTCAAAAGGTCATGTAGCACCAGGACTTTATTCAACGTTAGCGCATAGAGGTTATTTTCCTGTGGAAGATCTTAAGACGCTTCGTCATACAGGTTCTTATCTTCAGGGGCATCCAGATATGAAGCATATACCAGGTGTAGATATGTCTTCTGGCTCCCTGGGACAGGGCTTTTCGGTGGCGACGGGCATGGCTCTTGCTGGGAAGCTTGATAATAAAGAGTATCGTGTGTATACACTTCTTGGTGACGGTGAGATTGAGGAGGGGCAGATTTGGGAGGCTGCAATGTTTGCAGGCTTTAGAAAGCTGGATAATCTTTGTGTAATAGTTGATAATAACAATCTTCAGATAGATGGAAGTATCGATGAGGTGTGTTCACCTTATCCGATTGATAAGAAATTTGAGGCATTTAATTTCCATGTGATTAATGTAGAAGGAAATAGTATGGAAGCTTTAGCGGAAGCATTTGCTGTTGCAAGAGCTACAAAAGGAATGCCAACGGCAATTATTGCGCATACGATAAAGGGCAAGGGTGTTTCTTATATGGAGAACAATGTAGATTGGCATGGTAAGGCACCAAATGATGAAGAATATGCAATAGCGATGGTAGATCTTGAGAAGGTAGGTGAAGCACTGTGAGTGATGTTAAGAAAATAGCTACAAGAGATAGTTACGGTAATGCATTGGTAGAGCTAGGTAAGGAATGTGATAATCTTATTGTATTGGATGCAGATCTTGCGGCAGCTACAAAGACAGGCGTTTTTAAAAAAGTATTTCCTGAAAGACATATTGATTGCGGTATAGCAGAGGCGAATATGACTGGTATTGCAGCAGGATTGGCTACATGCGGCAAGGTTCCGTTCGTTAGTACCTTTGCTATGTTCGCGGCTGGAAGATCTTTTGAGCAGGTGCGTAATTCGATTGGATATCCACATCTTAATGTTAAGATTGGAGCTACTCATGCAGGAATATCAGTTGGCGAAGATGGAGCATCTCATCAGTGTAATGAGGATATTGCGCTTATGAGAAGTATTCCGGGAATGGTGGTAATTAATCCTTCAGATGATATTGAGGCGAAAGCAGCAGTTAGGGCGGCATATGAGCATGAAGGTCCAGTGTACCTTCGTTTTGGTAGATTAGCAGTTCCTGTTCTCAACGAAAGAGAGGATTATAGCTTTGAGATTGGAAAAGGAGTTACTTTAAAAGAAGGTAAGGATATAACTATAATTGCAACAGGTCTTCCAGTCAGTGCTGCACTTGAAGTAGCAGATATGCTAGCGAAGGATGGAATTGATGCAAGAGTAATTAATATACATACTATCAAACCATTAGATGAAGAGCTTGTGCTGAAAGCGGCTGAGGATACAGGAAGAATATTCACAGTTGAAGAGCATTCTGTGATTGGCGGATTGGGAAGTGCAGTATGTGATGTTGTAAGTGCTAAGAATCCTGTCAAGGTTACAAAGATTGGAATGCAGGATGTGTTTGGTGAATCAGGCCCGGCAACAGAACTTCTTAAGAAGTATCGATTGGATGCACAGGGTATATACGAGCAAATCAAAGAGTCTATGTAAGGAGATTTGAGATGAGTCAAAAAGATTGGATAATAAATGGAAAAACAGCTCTCGGTATAGAACTTGGGTCTACACGAATTAAAGCGGTTCTTGTGGGTGAGGATGGTACTCCCTTAGCATCTGGAAGCCACACATGGGAAAATAGATATGAGAACGGCGTGTGGACATATACACTTGAAGATATATGGGAAGGCCTCCGTTCGAGTGTGGCGTCGCTTATGTTGGATGTAAAGAAAGTATATGATATTCAACTTAATACGATTGGTTCTATCGGTTTTTCGGCTATGATGCATGGATATATGGCATTTGACGAAAAAGGAGAGCTGTTAGTACCATTTCGAACATGGAGGAATACGATTACAGAACAGGCGGCAGATATTTTGACGGAACGTTTTGCGTTTAATATTCCTCAAAGATGGAGTATATCACATTTATATCAAGCGATGCTTAACAAAGAGGAACATTTGTCGCAGTTAAATTACATGACAACCTTAGCAGGATATATTCATTGGCAGCTAACTGGTGAGAAGGTTCTTGGTATCGGCGATGCATCTGGAATGTTTCCGATTGATAGTGCTACTAAAGACTATGATAAAGAGATGGTAGAAAGCTTTGATAAGTTGGTTGAGGAGAATGAATATAGCTGGCGGTTGAAAGATATTCTTCCTAAGGTTTTGGTAGCAGGTGAGAATGCTGGTAGGCTGACAGAAGAAGGAGCAAAACTCTTAGATCCATGTGGAACAATTAAGGCAGGTGTGCCGGTATGTCCTCCGGAAGGAGATGCGGGTACGGGTATGACGGCTACGAATTCGGTAGCAGTTCGAACCGGTAATGTGTCCGCAGGAACTTCTGTGTTTGCTATGATTGTTCTTGAAAAGCCTTTGGAATCAGTACATAAGGAGATTGATATTGTTACGAATCCTATGGGTGATGATGTGGCAATGGTACATTGTAATAATTGTACTTCTGATATCAATGCTTGGGCTAATATTTTTGCAGAATTTTCTAATGCAATGGGAATGTCGGTTGACATGAATCAAATATATACGACAATGTTTGAAAGTGCCTTGAAGGGAAGTCCAGATTGTGGTGGTCTTGTAGGATATAATTATTTTTCTGGTGAACCAGTTACGGGCTTTTCAGAAGGTAGACCATTATTTGTACGTACGGCAAATTCGATGTTTACCTTTACTAATTTTATGAGATTACAGTTGTATTCAGCGGTTGGAGCTCTCAAATATGGACTCGACATTCTGTTGAATGAGGAAAAAGTTCCGATTGACAAGATGTATGGTCATGGTGGATTTTTTAAGACAAAAATAGTTGGTCAGAAGATAATGGCTGCAGCTATGCATGCGCCAGTTTCGGTAATGGAGACGGCTGGTGAAGGTGGAGCTTGGGGTATAGCTGTACTTGCATTATATGCAGCGAATAAAAAGGATGAACAAAGTCTTCCTGACTATTTGAATACGGTTATATTTAAGCAGGATGCAGGCGTGACAGTGGAGCCTGATGAGGCTGATACGATGGGCTTTGATGAATATATGAAACGTTATGTAGACGCTTTTTCTGTAGAGCAGGCGGCGATTGACAATTTACCTGAAGCCGAAAGGAGATAGTTATGTTAGAGGAGTTAAAGTTAGAAGTATATAAGGCTAACATGGAGCTTCCGAGAAGAGGCTTAGTAACTTACACGTGGGGAAACGTCAGTGGAATTGACAGAGAAACAGGATATTTTGTTATCAAACCAAGCGGTGTTGATTATGACGCATTAAAACCAGAGGATATGGTTGTTATGGATTTAGAAGGCAATCAGATTGAAGGCAAGTATCGCCCATCCTCAGATACAGCAACACATCTTGAGTTGTATAAGAAATATCCAGAAATAGGTGGAGTTGTTCATACGCATTCTCCGGAAGCGACATCATGGGCTCAGGCAGGAAGAAGTATTTCTTTGTATGGAACGACACATGCAGATTATTTTTTTGGTGAAATACCATGTGCCAGAGGACTTACACCGAAAGAGATTGAGGAGTCGTATGAAAAAAATACAGGTCTTGTGATTATAGAAACTTTTGAGGAAAAAGGACTTAATCCAATGTACACACCAGGGGTATTGTGTGTCAACCATGGACCATTTACTTGGGGAAAGGATGCAGCAGAGGCAGTACATAATGCGGTTGTTTTGGAAGAAGTGGCTAAGATGGCATTTCGCACTGAACTAATTAACCCTAAGGTAAAAGAGGCGCCAGATTGTATTAGAGATAAGCATTTTTTTCGTAAGCATGGAGAGAATGCATACTATGGACAGAACTAACAGACGGCTGTAATAATAAGTGAAATTTTAATAATAGTAATATTGGGAGGAAGTATAATGTTTAAGGAATTTGGTGTTACAAAGGAAGGAATTCAGACGCATCTTTATACTTTATCCAACTCAAAAGGCATGCGTGTGGATGTATCAGATTATGGTGCAACAGTTGTGTCTATATTGACTGAGGATAAAAATGGTGAGTTGGTAGATGTTTCTCTTGGATATGATAATGTAACTGATTATGAAAATAATACATGTTATTTTGGCGCTATCATTGGTAGAAATGCTAATCGTATTGCATTTGGACAATGCATGATAGATGGTGTTACATATCAGATGAACCAGAATCATCATGAAAATAATCTACACAGTGGAGATAGAGGATTTGATGTGGTGGTGTGGGATGCTCAGTTTGATGAAAATGAACCTGGTAAAATTAAATTTCATTATATTTCTAAGGATATGGAACAGAATTTACCGGGAAATTTTGATGTGACCGTTACTTATAAGCTATTAGAAGATAATACTCTTTCTATTGTGTATGATGCAGAAACGGACAAAACTACGTTGGCTAATATGACTACACATATATATTATAATCTAAATGGACATGATAATGGTAACATAGGAGGGCATGAGTTAATGATTCCTGCGTCTTTGTATACGCCGATGGTTGACGAGAAAGCCATACCTACTGGAGTAAATAAAGATGTTACTGATACGCCGTTTGACTTTAGGTCGTATAAACGTATTCAAATGGATGTGGATGATTCAACGAATAAGCAGATAAAATTTGCGAATGGATATGATCACAATTTCATGATTGATGTGCCAGCAGGCAAGTTACGTACTGTGGCTAAAGCAATAGGAGATTTAAGTGGAATTGTGCTAGAAATTGAATCAGATTGTGAAGCGATACAGTTTTATTCGGGAAATGGAATCGGAGAGCATATTGCAAAAGGAGGAGCGGAGTATGGAAGTAGACAAGGCTTTGCGTTAGAACCCCAATATGTTCCAAATGGTATTAACGTAAGGGATTGGAGTTCTCCGTTATTGAGACCCGGAGAGAAGTATCACAGTGAAACGAAGCTACACTTTTCGGTTCAACAATAAAACTGTAAGTAGCATAAGGTAAATGATCCCCCTCTCGAAATGATTTGTTTTGAGGGGGTTTTCTGTAAGTAAAATATAGGCATAGTTTTTCATAAATAAGTCGTTGCTATTTTGTACAAGTTGCTATTTTATTAGCGATTTATTGGCTAGCGTAAAGTTTTTGTAGGAAAATAAAATAGAGAAGAGGATACCAACTTGTGTTAAAGTATAAGTGCTCAAACAAATACAACACGGATAGTGTCAAGTGATTTATGAAAACTCGAGTCAAAGAAAAAAGGCTCGAATGAACCTTGGAAATAGCAGATATTTTAGTTTGAGGTAGGCTGACGCCACCCTTGACTGCACACAAAAGAAATGCTCTGAGGTTTACACCG
>JAGAQX010000139.1 GCA_017622535.1 Lachnospiraceae bacterium
GAGAGCACCAGTAGAATACTTTGGTCAACGTGTTATTTTTCAGGCTGATATTTCATTTTTCCAGTCCATCAAAGAATTAACTACTGTATTAGGATTAATTTCACCTGTAATGATTATCAGTCCTTCTACAGCACCCAATATCTATCAACAAGTAAAGGACTTATTGTTTAGTATCAGCAAGGATTATAATGAAGCAAATTCTCTATATGAAGCAACGATTTACATGAAATTGCTCGAAATGTTCATACTTATCGGACGAGATTATATTAATTACCAAGAGCGTTTTATCAACTCCAAATTTCAAAAGCAACAAGAGTATGCAGACAAATTCATATTTGTTTGTAACTATATAACAGAACATTGTACAGAAGATTTATCTTTGGATGAGGTGGCACGTATTGCTGGTTTTAGCAAGTATCATTTTTCTAGACTATTCAAACAATTTACAGATGAAACATTCTACAAGTACTTAAACCAGCGTCGAATCGAATACGCAGAACGCTTATTAGCAAACTCTGAATTTTCCGTTACAGAAGTTGCTTTACAAGCCGGTTTTCCGAGTCTCTCTGCATTTATTCGGATGTTCAAGTTATCTAAACAGTGCACTCCAACAGAATTTCGTAGTATGCATAAGCCCAGTCTTGACATTCCGCCAGCTTCATATGAAAATATTATTTCTGAATAAAACAGGAGTACCGCGACACAAGTCGATTTTAATCTAAAATCACTTATATCGCGGTACTCCTCTTATATTATATATCTATGTAGAAAAACATACACAAATTTACAAATTCTCATATATGAAAGCTTTTTAAAAACATTTCAATACTACGATGACCTCGTTCATATTCCTCCATTAAATGTGCATTTCCCTCTAGCACATCACTAATGCGATTCTCCTTCGCAGCCAACTCCATTTTCTGAGCAGCTAAAGCAAGCTCTTCGACTCCAAGGCTTCGCATTCCGCCTTTAAGAGCATGGACACGAATTGCATACTCCTGCCAATCCTGTTGTTCAAAGCTTTCTGTAATCTCCTGTTTTCGTTGTTCCTCTAACTCCAAACAATACTCCAGCAATTCCTTATAAAGGTCTCTTTGCTGACCCATATTTTCTAACGCCACTTCTTCATTAATATTCATGAAAACAAAGTCGCTTGGTACTTTATCCCCATGCTGCTCCAAAGCACTATCATTCACTGAAACATCACTCTTACTGTTCTTCATTTCAGCATTAGTATCAATTTTATCATCAGATACCAATTTCTCATTATGTGATTCATCAATATCAAAAATACTTGATTGATGTTCATCCAATACAATTCCATCATCAAATTCCGGAATTTGTTTCTTTGTCTTTTCATCAATTAATTCAACTTTGGTACCAGGAAGCCAACGCCGCAAAACTGAATCCACTCGTTTAATGCTAATTGGTTTTGCAATAAAATCTTGAAAGCCATTACTCTTGAATAAATTTTTCGCATCATTTACTGCATTGGCAGTCAATGCAATAATTGGTAAACTTCTACCATATTCACCACCAACACGTCTTATAATCTTAGCAGCTTCTATACCATCCATTTCTGGCATCATGTGATCCATGAAAACAATATCAATATCCTGATCCTTTAAGAGCTCAATTGCTTCCTTACCACTTCTTGCAAGTACACAAGTCACATCATATAGCTTCAGCACACCCTCGGCCACACGTAAATTCACGTCGTTATCATCTACAATCAATACTCTGGCAAATGGTGCTTTGAAAGAAATGTGTATATCCTTCTTATCAATATACTGACTATATATCGATTCTCCATTCAAGGATGCCGCTAGGTTCACTGAATAAAATGGTAATTGTACCCCATGAATATCCGGTCCCAATTTAATTGGATACTGCGGGTCATATAAAATAAATACTTTAATGGTTTTTGCAATTCGTTCAAAATAGCTTCTTTGGTCCGCATATTCTGTCATACCGGTATATATATGTGTGACATCATTTTGTTCCACCACCTTCATAAGCTCTGAAAATGAAAGAATCACCCGATAAGAAACACCAAATCCAGACCAGGTATTGGTATTGGCAACCCGATAATAATCATTGGCTTTTGTGCCAAACTGTTCCCAATCACCATAAACAATAATTTTCATACTATCAGCATTATGGATAGTTAAAAATGGTGACTCATCCTCAATTTCCTGCGGAATATCAACCTTCACAACAGTACCAACCCCATACTCACTCTCGACCTCAATAGTACCATTCATTGCCTGTGTCAATCGTTTACATAGCGGTAAACCAAGTCCTGTACCTTCAACGGAGCGATTACGCGTTGTATCCATTCGACTAAAGGATTCAAATAAATGAGCCTTATCCTCCTCTCTGATACCAATGCCTGTGTCTGCCACAATCATGTGCAAACAATTAACACCCTCTTTGTTGTAACAAGATAACGATATGAATACATGCCCTTTTTCCGTATATTTCACTGCATTGTTTACAAGATTCATTAAAATCTGTCGATTACGCACCACATCACCAATCAACTGCTTTGGAATCATAGGATCACAATCAATTATAATCTCCACATCCTTAAACCCACGACGAAACATGGCTGTATTTGCAACATCCTGAATAACCGAAGCAATGGAATATGGCTCATAATAAATGTTCATCTTACCCGATTCGATTTTTGAAAAATCGAGAATATCATTGATAATTGCAAGCAAATTCTCTCCTGAAGACTGGATATTATAACAATATTCTTGTACCTTCTCTGATGTATCCTCTTCTCTCATTATTAATTCCGTCATACCGA
>JAGAQX010000140.1 GCA_017622535.1 Lachnospiraceae bacterium
GAGTTAGATGCGGAAGGTATTTACAATCAGATTAAGGCAAATCTTTAATAGGGAATGATTAAGATTGCACAGGCAAATCAACGGCATCAAAGTGTATTAAATTTATTACAATAAAATAAGCTCTAAGGTAAAAGGTTAGATGTTCTAACACAGTTACCTTAGAGCTTTTTTGTTATGCATATATTAGTGTAAAAAGTTAATTTCTCAAGTGAAAGAACTACTTGTTTAAGGAGAAAGTGATTAGATATAATTCACTAACTCTTCCACAGTCTTTCTCTTAGGAGCTTCACATTCCTGGTTTGGATAACCCATTGCAATGAGAGCAGCAACCTTCTGTCCTTCTGGAAGGGAAATGGCTTTTGCCACTTTTTCTTCGTCGAAGATACCAAGAATTACAGTTCCAACACCCATGTCGTGTGCTGCAAGACAAAATGTCTGTGATGCGATACCGGCATCAAACATTTCCCATCGATCTTCTTTGGAAGTGGAGAAGCTGCCGTCCTTTTCGTAGCCACAACGCTTTTCAATCATGCTTACAACTACGAGCTGAGGTGCACGGTTAATGGTTTTTTGGTTGAATTCAAAATCTAACACACAGTTGTCAGCAATCTCTTGTAAAATTTCTTTGTTTTCTACAATGTGATAACGGCTGATTTGGGTGTTTTTCCAAGATGGTGCGTAGCTTGCAGCCTCAATAATTGCATTTACGGTTTCCTGTGATACAGGTTCTTCCTTAAATTTGCGGATACTGCGTCTTGTCTTGATACATTCTAATGCGTCCATGATAATTCCTCCATTTCATATATTTGTATAATTCGTGAAC
The DNA here is from genome assembly GCA_017622535.1 of Lachnospiraceae bacterium. Lineage (GTDB taxonomy): Bacteria > Bacillota > Clostridia > Lachnospirales > Lachnospiraceae > CAG-590. The sequence goes on from JAGAQX010000140.1 coordinate 824, forward strand.
GTAGCGTGCTATCCGTTACAAAAATTTCTGTTTCTATAATATCACAATCCAAGAAATAGCGATAGTGGAAATAGAGGCAGTAGAGATAAAAAGTAGAAATGATTTCTTAAGGAGTGAATTGTATAGAGAAATGTTAGTGCTATCCGCTTGCTCTCACAGTCCCACAAAATGCGCATATAATAATAGTAATTAAGAGAGAACGGTGTGATTGATATGGCATTTGAAAATATCAATATACGGCAGATTGTGAAAACTGCAATTTCGCAGGATGCTATTATGATAGATGTTAGAAAATCGGAGCATTTTCGTATGGGACATATACCGATGGCGATACATGTGCCTATGGAAAGGATAGAGAGAGGGCAGGTGACTCTGCCGAAGAACAAGACATTAATTGTGTATTGTGAAACGGGCGGAGCGAGTATGCAGGCGGCGCGAATGCTAGATGCAATGGGATACAGGGTGATTAATTGTATAGGTGGTTTGAGGGATTATGGGGGGTCACTGACGAGAGGATAGAAGATTATTGGGAGAAATTTTAGTGGTAATATTACAAAAGGTATGCGATTGGTTTGATGAAAGCTTTTTCATAGGATAATTGAGTTTAGTTTAATAGAATATTTCTAATGAAATATAGTATGTTTTATGATAAACTTAAAGGTGATTCTTTAACGTATATGATAAGAGTTGGTTGGTGTTTCGCGGCAAATAATAGATCATTGAAACACAATAAAACATTTTGAAGAGAATGAACAAAGGATTGATATAATATACAAGGGGGATGCGTGTATGAGGGGTTTAAGTCGAAAGAAACAAAAGAGTTTCGGTGTGTTTTTTGTGATTTGTGTATTGTGTGGTGTTTTCAGTCAAGAAGTATCGGTGCTAGCCACTACAAGAACTTTAAATGTTGAAACACATACAAAGGATGAAATTCGTCAATATATCAAGCAACATACAGGGGATGGTGATGCGGAAATGGTATATAGTACACAGCCAAGTACTGATATACCGTATGCAGCGGGAGTTTTATCAGATGCAACTTTGCAAAATGCACTAGATGCACTCAATGAAATTCGATATATTGCAGGAATCTATGATGGAGTAGTATTAGATAGTAATTATACTGCACGGTGCCAAGCGGGTACGCTTGTTAATGCGGTGAATGGTATTTTGGAGCATGAGCCGGCTAAACCTGCTGATATGGAACAAAGTCTTTATGAGTTGGGATATGAGGGGACCAGTAGCAGCAATATTGCAATGGGATATTCAGATTTTATATCAGTAGTAAGACATGGATGGATGGCGGATGAAGATGCTTATAATATTGATCGATTAGGGCATAGGAGATGGTGCTTGAATCCAGAGATGGGTAAGACAGGTTTTGGATATACTAGTGGATATTCTGCCATGTATTCTTTTGATACTTCATATAGTGTGACAGAAGATAAGACAGTAGTGTGGCCTGCTCAAAATATGCCGACCGATTTTTTTGAGGGAAGTTATCCGTGGAGTGTCTCGTCAGATGTAGCATTTGCTGATGATGTGAAGGTTGTGTTGACACAGCTAGATGGTGACGCTGATGCAAGCAATGATAAAGTTTGGGAGTTTTCGTCTGTCTCAGCAGATGGATATTTTAATTATAGTGAGGGTGGATATGGTCAGCGTCATTGTTTGATTTTCCGTCCAGATGATATACCTATGTA
>JAGAQX010000141.1 GCA_017622535.1 Lachnospiraceae bacterium
CAGACTGTCTTTCGTTGGAAATGTTAAGCACATTCTACTATTTCTGACATATCATAGAAGTATGGAATATGTCTGTGAGGAAATAATATATGAATATGCAAGGCTTGCATTATGATTTGAATGCTCTTTTTCCAAAGGAGATGGATTTTTTGGAGGAAGAGGAAATTTGTTTAAAGGATTACGAATATTTGAAACGGCTATATCCAAGGGAAGTAAGGTTGATGACTTCCATTTTGGAGGAGTATATGGACCGTTATGAGTACGAGGGAAGTCCGATGTATGTGGAGTATCCGGATGCGGTTACCATTTATCGGATTGCAAGTGAGATTTATCAAAAGCTTTCCTTTCGGGGGAGTGAGAAAGAGATGGCACAGCTTAAGAATATGCTTCAGGTGATGGTGTGCCAGGAAATGTATATAAGACGAAGAAGACATGACAAGTTTTGTAGAAAGTTCTATAATCTGGTGAGATAGATGCCAAGTATTTTGAAATGCAAATTGGAACAAAGAGAAATTGTATGACTTGTCATATAAGATAGATAATATAGGAGATTTTTAAATGGACGGAAGAGTAGTTGCAAAAATACTGATATTGTTATGCATCTTCTTTGGGACCATTTTTTTTGTGAACGGAATTCACAATAGTGGTGTGGAAGATGTTTCAGTGGAAATGGAACAGGCAACATTGCCTATCGTTTATGTGCGATATAGTGACCGCTTTATCAATACCTTACATGGTTATACCGGTAAGGTAGATACGACCTTTTTTAGAGATACGATTACGCCGATGGACTACAGTCAGAGTATTGAGTTGTGGGCTGATCAGGGAAGTGACGAGTATGGCACTTACGAATATGAGCTTCGAAGCTTGTATCAGGGCGATTTAATTGAAAATGGTCCTGTTACAGAGCTAAATCATGCAGATGGCTATGACAAGATTCGTATAGTATTTCGTACCGATTTAGAAGAGCTTCAGGAATATGTGTTGGTATTGAAGGCAATGGCAGAGGATGAGGTTGCTGCGAGATACTATACTCGTGTGGTAGTAGAAAATGATTTCCATGCTGCACACTTGATTCAATTTGTTGAGAATTTTAATGACGCAATCTTTGATAAAAAGCAAGCAGAGGAAGTAATCACAAAGAGTATTGAGCCGAATGAGGATGGTAATAATGAATATTTATCTGAGGTTAACATTCATTCAAGCTTTGAGACGATAACTTTTGCAGAGTTAGCGCCTGCTCGGTTGACAAAGCCAATTGCTAGCATTAAAGAAATCGATGACAGTTATGCGATTATTCAATTGAAATATATGATTTCTGCCACAGAGAATAAGGTGATTCAGAATTACTATGTGACAGAGGATTATCGTGTCCGTTTTGTATCTGAGGATAAAATTTATCTGTTGGACTATAACCGTCAACAGGAATCTTTATTTACCATGGACAATATTGATATCACAGCGAATCGATTTAAGATTGGTATTATCGACGAAGAAAACTATCAGTATGTGGTAAGTGATAAGCAGAAAAAGGTAGCATTTACACAGGCAAGACAGCTTTGGTATTACGACTATGACAGCGGAACTATTACCAATGTATATGGTTTCTGTCAGGAGGATAATTATACGGATGCACGTGTTACCTATGATCAGAATAATATCAAGATTCTAGATATGGATAACGAAGGTAATATTACATTTGCAGTCTATGGGTATATGAATCGTGGAGACCATGAGGGTAAGGTTGGTATCTCAGTATTCCGATTTATGGCGGATAAGGACAAGATGGAAGAAGTATTGTTCATTGAAAATAACAAGCCGTTTAACATCCTGAAAGAGGATATGGAAACGCTTCTTTACTTAAATGAAGCAGGAGATTTTTATTACTTTGATAATGATTGTATTGTGAAGGTGAATACAAACACCTTGAAGCCAGAGATTTTTATTGAGGATGTTTTAAATGAGAATCTTGCTGTGTCCGATGATAATCATTTGATTGGTTATCCGAATGAACTTTTAACAGAGAATACAACGAAGGTTGTTGTGTTAAATTTGGAAACGGGCGAAGAAATGGTTATTGATGCTAGCCCAGGAGAGCGTCTAGAAGCCATTGGTTTCGTGGGCGAAGATTTGGTACTAGGAAGAATTCGTGAGGGAGATATTGAGGTAGCATTGGATAGAACAGTTACCTGTCCGATGTCATCTATTGATATTATTGATAAAGATAAGAAGGTAGTTAAAAATTATGGTTCTACCGGTGTGTATGTCATCAATGCAACTGCGAAGCATGGTGTGGTGTATTTGGAGCGTGTTCGTAAGATTAATGGTGTATTTGAACCAACGACGCAGGACTTTATTACCTACAAAGAGGATGAAAACACAGATACAATCTATACGCAATACAAAATGACAGACCGGGCATATAATCAGCTATATATGGTATTTCCGAGTTATATTTATGTAACAGCAATGCCAAAGCTGATGATTACGCGTAAAGCAGTAAATGAGGAAGACACAACAGTCAAGATTACGTTTGACCATATCAACACAAAATTTTACGCATATGGTCAGGGAAAATATATGACGGATTATTTAAGTCTTAATGCGGCGGTAAGAGTGGCTTATGAAAATGCAGGTGTTGTGTTAGACGAGCATGGAGTCATTGTTTGGCGTAAAATTGCAATAAAGGATTATCATACTGTTGCAGATAAGATTAAGATATATAATGTAACTGAGATTAAGGATACATTGGCAGCCTGTATTTATATGATGGGTATTTATGAGGAGAAGAACCCAGAGTATTCTGCTATGCAGGAGGATATTGCAAATAACAAACCAATAGAAGACATCTTACTAAAGTATGTAGGTAGACAGGGTACAGATATTACAGGTTGTGATTTTGAAAATGGTTTGTATTATCTTTGTAAAGAAGCTCCAGTTATCACACGCTTTGCAGACGGAACCTATGTACTTGTTACAAGTTATAATGGACAAAAAGTACGCTATATCAATCCTTTGGAGGAGAGAGATATTGTTGAGGATAGAGATGAGTTTGAAGAAAAGGTACACGATAGTGGTAATGTGTTTATAAGTTATGTGCGATAAGCAGAGCCATGCGTGGATTTGTCGGAATTGTCTCACGGGAGCTTGCGATGTATAGACAGGGCACTAAATAGGAATAATAAAAGAAAGGGGCTTTTGCAAAATAGGTAATTAACCTATTGGAGCGAAAGCTCCTTTTTGTTGCAAAAAAAACAGGAGCAAAACTCCGAAAAGCTTTGCTCCTGTGGTATAATTAATTATGCGACTAAATAATTACACTAACAAAG
>JAGAQX010000142.1 GCA_017622535.1 Lachnospiraceae bacterium
ACACTCATACAAAACATTAAAACAACAAACGGCTTGGAAGCCTCTTTTCCTTCCAAGCCGTTTCTTATTGTGATCTACTCATTTACTCTATCATTTTTTCTTTGCAACCATCAGCGGAATCAAAACCACTACACCAACAAGCACTATGGTTCCACCTGGTTTCAAATTAAAGTAATAGGATAAAACCAATCCTACCACGGTAAATACTACTGCAAATAGTACAGAATAAATCACTGTCTTCTTATAGCTATTCGCCAACTGCATGGCACATGCCACAGGGATTACCATTAACGAAGACACAATCAACGCACCTACACTTCTCGCTGCCACAGACACCGTAATTGCTGTAAGAAGTGTAATCACAAAATTAATCTTCTTAACCGGCAATCCGGCCAGAATTGCTCCCTGCTCATCAAAGGTAATGAACATCAATTCCTTATACAGCAGTAAAAATGTCGCAACCACAATCACAGTCACAATGATTACCATCAATACCTCTGTGTCTGTAATGGCAACAATACTACCAAACAGGAAGGAATTAAATGCTGCTCCATCCTCAATAAAGCCAGTCAGTACGCTGGCAAGACCAATTCCCACTGACATAATAATGGATATGGAAATTTCCGCATATCTTGGCAATCGCTTTCTGATTGTCTCAATACTAAATGCTGCAATTACACAAACCACAACTGCTCCGACAATGGGATCAATTCCTAACAGCAAACCAAGTGCCACACCGGCTAAAGATGTGTGAGACAGCGCATCACCAATCATGGATAAACGCTTTAATACTACAATAACACCGATTAGCGGAATGATAATTGCCAGTAAAATACCAACCAAAAAAGCTTTCTGCATAAATGCATATTCGAACATTTCTAACATCAGAAATCACCTCCTACTTCCGAAGTAATTTCCTTCTCGCCAATATGTTCCTCTGCATCCTGCTTATAACCTGCATTTTTCATTCCTGTACCCATTAAACTATCGGCTGTATCCACTAACACTTCGCTGGCAGAAAGCTCTGCTTTCTTACCCTTATAGCTTGCATCATAAGGGGCTTCCTTTTCTGGAATCTCCACCTTCTTTGTCTTATAAGTCTTTGTGTTATACCGTTTTGGCTTACTTTTCATCATCTTATCAAGCAACACTTCGTCACAAAGCACAGAGGACTTATCTAAATGTACATTGCCATTGCTTACATGATAAAACTTCCCTGTAAACCTCGCTACCTGTTCCATATTGTGCGTTACCATAACTATGGTAATTCCACATTCCTGATTCAGCTTTGCCAACAACTGATACAACAACTCTCCTGCCTCTTTATCAATACCAGTAAGAGGCTCATCCAAAATTAAAAGCTCCGGATTTTGAATTAACGCTCTTGCAATTAGGACCCTTTGTTGTTGTCCTCCAGAAAGCTCAGAAAGCATGCGTTTGCGATATTCTGACATCCCTACCATTTCCAAAGTTTCCTTCACCATCTGTTTGTGTTCCTTCTTTGGAAAATGAAACATTCCGATCTCAGAATACAATCCAGTCATTACAATCTCTTCTACATTGGCAGGAAAATTGTTCATCGCATGAAACCCAACCTGTGGCACATAACCAATACTGTTGGTATTGACTGTAACGGTTCCACTAGTGGGTGCAAGCTGACCTAACAACAGCTTCATCAAGGTACTTTTACCAGCACCATTGGCACCTATAATGCCAACATATTCCTGCGATTCTATTATTAAATTGACATCATTCAGAATATTATCCTTGCCATAAGCAAAGCTCATATTCTCAACTACAATCATTGGATTACTCATTTCTTTTCCTTCACTTTATAAAGTACTCAATGTCTAGTTTTCAGAAAGATATCTGCTTTTTAAACTCTTCTAACTGCTCACTAGATATTTGCTCGAATTTCCTTTGCAATCATTGCTAATTCTTCCATATTCGCCTCACCTGGCGCATAATGGAAATCCACGCCATCTCCATCATATCTTGGAATTAAATGTAAGTGAAAATGAAATACTGTCTGACCAGCAATGGTTCCATTGTTTTGCATGATATTCATTCCGTCACACTTCAATACCTTCTTCATTCCTCTGGCAACAACCGTTGCAAGAGCAAAAAGCTTACCTGCTGTCTCTGCATCAATCTCAAATACATCCTGATAATGCTCCTTCGGAATAATCAAACAATGCCCCTTTGTTGCTGGAGCAATATCAAAATACACACGGAAATCCTTATCCTCATAAATCGTTGTAGATGGAATTTCTCCATGTGCTAATTTACAAAAAATACAATCATCTTTTACCATAACTCTGTCCTCCATATTTATCTTATTAACAACCATAAGTTTCTCACATTAAATTATTCTCTTATTGGGCAAGTTCCACAATCTTTTCCTTTGATAAATCTAGCAAATCTGCGATTTCATCATAAGTCTTACCCTTTTTAATCCAATTGTTAATCAACTCTATCATTTTCTTTTCCGCTTTTTCTTCTGCAAGCTTTTCTGCTTTTTCTTCTGCAAGCTTTTCTGCTTTTTCTTCTGCAAGCTTTTCCGCTTTTTCTTCTGCAAGCTTTTCCGCTTTTTCTTCTGCAAGCTTTTCTGCTTTTTCTTCTGCTAATTTTTCCGCTTTTTCTTCCACCATCTCTATCGCTTTTTCCTCTGCCATTTCAGACAAAAGCTCCATTAAAGCATCACACATGCCAGTCACCTCCCTAAACTTACTTCTATTTGCATGCACTATCACGTTCATAACGGATTGATACAAAATATTATTACTATGTTCTTGATATTCATCAAGTATTTCTTGCGCGCATTTATGGTTAATAATATGATTCGTCAAATTGCTTAACCAAAAATTCTCTTGCTTTGATAATTCATTTAGTATAACGATCTGCATGGGAATTATATCACCCAATATATAATATATCCCTTTTTCTACTTGCTGTATATGAAACTTTTGAACCTTCTGCAGATGTTTCACTAACTTTCGAGGAAATTTGTAACACATAAACGAAATAGTGATATCTTCTATCAAAATTTCATTTACATTTACTACATCCGACTTATAAAAACACGCATAGCCATATACCTTGTAAAAATCATCAATACTTATATAATCGACTGGCGACTTGTATTCGATAATATTATGCTTTCGAAACAATCTCCCCAAATTTTTCTCAACTACAACTGCATCATTCTTTTTAATGATTAACACATCAATTTCTTTTGGTTTTGTTCCTAGTTGATGTTCGTTTTCAAAAATAAGCTTGTCTGATTCCTTCTCAAACTCAATCTGTAATCCTGCATAAAATGCTGGATGCCACTGCAACACTTCATTCTCTTTTGTTTCTTTTCCCATAGTCCTCCTTATCCGACAGGAGAACCACCACATTGCATATCTCTTCTATAGATAACAAAAACAAAACATTTACCTACGTGTAAATACACATCCGCTCTAACATAAATGCTTTCATTCGCTCCTGCCTTATTCAATTGTCTCCTTGGATATTAAAGCAAGAGTTTGTAAAAATGATTCTAGAGAAGACACATCATCTTATAGATAAAATAGAAACTTTTTGCTTTGAAGTATCGTATCATAACAAATATTAAATTGCAAGAAAAAACCAGCCTTCGTAATATGCAAGTACGAAGACTGGATATGTTTGCTACTGTCCTGCAACGAAACAGCAACATATATACCTAACGGTATTACAGCCAATATTAAATTCTATACATTGCATGATTCAAGAACAAACCTTTCCCATACAACATATTCCAATCGGTCACACTTTATATTCTGTGCCACCCATACTACTTTCTACTAATCCACTGGTGCCGTAAGTAAGTCCTGCATAGACCTTCTCTCCACCGGCCATAATAGGCCCACTTGTATCTGTCTTAGCAATCTCTGCAAAGCTTTTGTGTAGCTTTTCAAGCATTCCCTTACAACGCATGAGATCTAACGGCTCCCCTTTGATTTTCGCACGAATCAACTGTTTATTGATAAATGCATAGATCGAATACACATCATATCCAACCTCATTTTGCACATTTGTCACATTCATAAGCTCCACCTGAACCGACTGTGCTTTGCTAACACAATCTGTAAAGGTCTGTATATCACTAGCTTCGTATGCACAAACCGCATCTTCGATCCACTGCATCTCCATCTCAAGCATAATTACCGTCATTTCACCGATTCCTGCCTGGGCAATTCGCATTTTATATACATTCATCTGCTCACTTGTCATATCTAACACCCTGTC
>JAGAQX010000014.1 GCA_017622535.1 Lachnospiraceae bacterium
GATTTTCGGAATGTAGATGGAACAACAAGGATTGTAGCGATGTGGGATCAGACTGTGCCGGGAAATCCACCAGCAGGCTTTACGACTGGAAGTGAATACCGGGCGGTGGATATTAATCGTGCGCTTAAAATGGGTGATGTGCAAGGTGACCTTGTAACAGAATTTGATGCAACTGGTCACGGAACAGCAGTGTTGGGAATTATGGCTGGTAATGGAAATGCTTCCGGTGGCAGTATCGTTGGTATGGCACCAGAAGCAGAAATTATTGTGGTAAAAATGGGGACACCAAGTGGTAGAGGATTTCCGAGAACAACCCAGCTTATGAGTGCTATGGATTATGCGGTACGTTATGCGATAGAGGTTAATAAGCCATTAGCAATTAACATTAGCTTTGGCAACAACTATGGAGCACATAATGGTGATTCTATGTTGGAGCGTTACATTGATACCATTTCAGGTTTACATAATGTATCTATTGTGGCGGGAACAGGAAATGATGGTATTACCGCAAGACATACATCTGGCCTATTACAAACCAGACGAGATGAAACGATAGAGATTTATGTTTCAGATTATGTAAACTCATTTAATTTGCAAATTTGGAAACATTATTCCGATGATGTGGAGATAGAATTAGAGACACCAACGGGACGCAGGATTGGACCATTTTCTGCTTATGCTAGTGTGCAAAATTATGGGTTGCCGAAGGAAAACATAGCGGTATATTACAGTGAGCCCACACCATTTAATCCGGAACAGGAAATTTATATTTCATGGATTCCGAAAGAGGATTATATTACTGCTGGTATTTGGAAAATTCATTTACAACCAAAGGAAATATTGTCAGGTGAATATGCCATGTGGTTGCCGGTAGCGGGAAGTACTTCGGCAGAGGTTTCATTTGTGAATCCTTCGATTTTTAATACATTGGTGATTCCGTCAACGGCAAAATCGGTTATATCTGTTTCGGCATATGACTCAAGAAATGATACGTTTGCGAATTTTTCCGGTCGAGGTCCCTATGTGGAAGCGGGTGTGCCACGACAAATTGAAAAACCAGATTTGGCTGCGCCTGGTGTATCCATTAATAGTTGCGCTGTGGGTGGTGGCTATGGAGAATTCTCGGGAACCTCCTTCGCGGCACCCTTTGTGACAGGGGCTGCAGCTCTTCTTATGCAATATGGGATTGTGGAAGGACGTGATCCGTATTTGTACGGCGAAAAGGTGCGAGTGAGTTTGGTGCGAGGTGCTAGAAGATTACCATTTCAACAGACACAACCTTCGCCATTGGTAGGTTGGGGGGCACTTTGTGTGGCAGATAGCTTGCCAGAATGAGCTTAAGTGCTAATTTCGACACAGATAGGATTGCAGTTTATAATTTAGAAAAGGAGAAAATAGGTAGGAGAAGCAAAAGAATATTCTTGCCACGGAATAATTTTCTATGTTATACTTGCGTCGAATATATTGATTTCAGAATTGGTAGGAAGGAGATGTTGGACATGGCAAAGAGATTACAGACCATTGTTTTGTTTTGTATAATTTGGCTCATGATATTGTCTTGTGTACATGTGGATAATACACGTGATTTGTTTATGCCCTCTACATGTTCTCTTGACTACACTATTACGGTGGGAACTGTAGATTCTGAAACTATTGATGTAAGTAGAGGATGTAGTCGAGTTGAGCAGCAGGATTATTTGAGCGCAAATCAATCGGCTCGCTTATCAACAACATTATTCAAACGTTCTCAGACTAATTATAAAAGTCACCAGAGACAAGAGTTAACAATTGCTATTTTGGATATTGTATCTAAGGTGGTTTTATTTTCATTTATAATGATTCTATGTGCAACAGGCTGTGCAGGGCTTTCTATGCCATTTCGATGCTTGTTGTCTTATATCCACGGTATGGACGGAAAAAAGAGAATAGCGTAATTTCATTTTAGTATGTGAGACAGAATAGGTTGGTGTGCTTGTGCGAATGTACGTGTATTTGGCATACAATTTATTAGGCTTTATTTTTGTGTTCAAAAAGGAGAAATGAAATGAAATTTACAGACGTAATGGGATTACTAGGCGGTTTGGCACTGTTTTTGTATGGAATGCAGATGATGAGCTCTGGCTTAGAGGCAGCTGCTGGTAACAAGATGAAGCAGATTTTGGAGAAGTTGACTGCGAATCGTTTTTTAGGAGTTTTGGTGGGAGCTGTAATTACAGCCATTATTCAGTCATCTTCAGCCACAACTGTAATGGTAGTTGGATTTGTTAATTCTGGAATGATGACACTTCGTCAGGCAGTATGGATTATTATGGGTGCTAATATTGGTACCACCATTACTGGACAGTTAATTGCTTTAGATGTGGGTGCAATTGCTCCGCTAATTGCTTTTCTAGGTGTTGCAGTTGTCGTTTTTTCTAAGAATTTGAAATTACATCATATTGGTAATATTTTTGCTGGATTGGGTATCCTATTCATTGGTATGGATATGATGGGTGCTGCAATGAAACCATTACAAAATTCGGAAGAGTTTATCAATTTGTTAACTACCTTTGAGAATCCGTTGCTTGGTATTCTTGCTGGTACTGTATTTACAGCAATTATTCAGTCATCTTCTGCATCGGTTGGTATTTTGCAGGCTTTGGCTGCTAGTGGAATCATTAAGCTTTCTAGTGCAGCCTATGTGTTGTTTGGTATGAATATTGGTACTTGTATTACAGCGTTGCTTGCTTCGATCGGAACAAACCGCAATGCGCGACGTACAACAGTCATTCATGTTACTTTTAATGTGATTGGTACAATTATATTCACCATACTTTGTATAGTGACTCCTTTAATTTCATTTATGGAAGGAATTACACCGGGAAATGGTCCGGCACAGATTGCGAATTTGCATACTACATTTAATATTGTGACTTCTTTGTTATTAATTCCATTTGGTAATATGTTAGCTTCTTTTGCTGAAAAAATATTGCCTGATGTTGACGAAGAGGATGATGCAATTAAGCTTATGTATCTTCCAAATCTTAGAAGTATGGATGAGGATATGCTTGGTTTGTCAGCCATTAGTGTGGATGCAACAAAGAACGAGATTCAGCGTATGATGGAGATGGCTAGAAATAATATTTCATTGAGTTTTGACGCGTTTGGCAATCGTGATACCAAGCTTATTGAGCAAGTCGAGCAAAATGAGGAATATATTGATTTCTTGAACAAAGAGATTTCAAAGTATATTTCAAAGGCGATTACCCATGAGCGTAATGAACGTGGAAGTAAGATTTTGAACGCATACTTTAAGATAACTAGTAATATTGAGCGTATTGGTGACCATGCAATAAACATTTGTGGATATTCGAATATGCTGAAAAAGAGAGATATACAGTTTTCTAAGGGTGCACAGAAGGAAATCAAGCACATGAAGGAAATTTGTGATGAGCTGATGGAGCATTTATTGAATCCGGAAACAGATGCAGTAGCCAATTATGGTGTAATTGCAATTATGGAACAAAGAATCGATGATATGACAAAAAAATACAGAGAGAATATGTTACAACGTATTTCGAAGGGTACGTGTAGCGATGAAGGTAGCATTTTGTATTCAGAAATGCTGACAGATTTTGAGCGAATCGGAGACCATGCTCTTAATATTTCAAAAGAGATGACAGAAATCCAGATTGCTCAGCAATAATTACACATGCTTGTCGACCAAACTTGCAGATGTAAAAAATAACATGTGTATAATCAGACCATTGCAGGTGCGCTTGCATGACTCTGATTATACACACAATAGAAATTTGAATA
>JAGAQX010000143.1 GCA_017622535.1 Lachnospiraceae bacterium
TCTGCAATTCGAAATGCTACTCCACCCTGCTCCTGGGTCTGTGGGAACATAACCAACGGAACACTGTGATACAAGCTTTCATTGGCACTATTCATACCACAGTGAGATAAGAATACATCTGCCTGTTGAAGCACTCCAATCTGATCCACCGAATGAAATACACGGATATGCTCCGGTAATTCACCTAAGCTTTCAATGTCTGTGCTATTACCAACAGACATAATCACCTCATAGTCTGAATCCATAAATGCTTTCACGCAGTTTTGGTAAAAATCTGCCATCGCATTATTCACAGTTCCCAAGGAAATATATACTCTCTTATCTCTTGTCTTCTCAAGCACTTCCTTTGCTTCTCTGATACAAGGTCCTACAAAGGAATACTTATCCGAAAAGGTATCAGAACAAGGTTGAAATTCAGGAGAAGTATATACCACTGTGTTGGTATCATTATCATTTTGTACAATGGACAAAATGTTCTCTGCCGGATATCCTTTGTCTCGCAATGGTTTTAAAATCTTCTTTGTTTTTGGCATTTGGAATAACATTTTGAACAAATCACCTAATGATTGCTTCATAATGCGTGATGAATACTGGTTAAATGCGAATGTTGTAGTGGATGATACAAATGGTATTCCAAGCTTCATTGCAGTAAGCTTGCCCCAATAAGCAACAGAATCTCCTACGATAACATCCGGATTTAACTTCTTCATTTCTTCCATTGCAAACTCATCAAAGGCAAGGGTGGACTTCACGATCAATTCTGTGGAAAATACAATGTCTTTTCCCACGCGGTCTGCTGCATCGTCCGTCTCTTCCATCCCTAAATCCAAATCATCACAACTAATAAAATGTGCTCCGACTCCTTCTAGCTTTTCCTTAAATTCATTGAAGCTGTAATAATACACCTCATGTCCCAATTCCACTAATTCCTTTACCACCGGCAGTGTTGGATTTGTGTGTCCGTGTGCCGGAATGCAAAAAAATACAATCTTACTCATCTTGATTTCCTCCTAGTGTATGTCTTCTATAAATCGTCTACGCTTCTTTCACCTGTTTCCCAGTCATGTGCTCTGGTGTTAACCGAAGCAACAATGTCTCCTTCGCATAGTTCTCAATTTCTGCTTGTATGTATGCTTCATCCTGCGTGAATTTGTGGCTAAGCTTCGTGCTAATATCAACAATGATTTCCATATCGTCTATAACATCTATTTTCCCAAATACAATTACACTTTTGATATTCAGCGCCCAATCACCATCATCGCGGTATCCACTGTCATATACACAAAACGAAACCTTACTATGGTTGCACAATGCATCCAGACGATGTCCCTTTTTACCACAGTGAAAATAGATATTTCCATCTTCTTCATTGTACCAATGATTCATTGGCATACCATAAGGGTAATCGTCATCGCCTAATACGGATAACACACCTCGTTTTTCTGTTTTCAATAAATGAATGCAATCTTCTGTTGTTATCGCTTTCTTTTTACGCGCTACTTCTCTGAACATAGGTACCTCCATCATTTACTCACTTCCTCTTCCGTCATAAGCAAATTGCTCCACATAGCTCATCATTCTGTTATATTGGACAATCGTCCACACAGAAGCCACAACAATTCCTACCAGCTGCAATCCATTATCTAAAATGAACCCTGCAACCACCAGACATATGATCACAATGTAGCTAAGTATTAATGTAACCGCATTTTCTTTCTTCCATTTCTTTTTAAAAAACTCTATTTTCTCCTGCAAAGTAAATGTACTTCTATTAAGAACGGATTTGATATTCTTCTCAGCCTCTTTTTTGTACTCTGTTTCCGTTAATTTCCTACCACTAATAATTTCATTGATTGTGATTCCATACATATCACTTAGCTTTTCCAAAATATCTACAGGCGGGAGATAGGTTCCTGTTTCCCAACGGGAAATTGTCTTGTTTGTCACCCCAAGCTTCTCCCCTAATTGCTCTTGTGTTAAGTTATTCTCTTTTCTAAGTTGTGCCAAATAAGCACCTACTACTTTAATATCCATTTACCTATCCTCCAAAATGTATTTGTCCATTCTTGAACAACTACATCTTATCGTACAATGATAAAAACTGTCTTCCCCATAAATGGCGAATGCAAGGAAATCAAATGCTCATACCTTCTCTCTTTTAGAATTATCGCATTTTTTGCGACAGTTGATTTCTCACTTATAAACTCCCAATCCTCTCTTCCTTAGTAAACACCATTTCATATTGTGACAATCCAAACCTACGAACAAACAACTCACATTTACACAAGAAAATATAATATGGATTAAATCCTTCCCCATACATACTTTCAAAATTTCCCTGTCCTTTTGATATAATCATATCCGCAGCTTCCAACGCTTGCCTAGCTTCTTCACTTAAACGCTTGGAAACTGTACCGGGTGCAGCATTTCCATTTCCGATGCATCGAACAACCTCTGTTAATCCAACTTCCTCTGCGTCCACTATCGTTGCATCATTTATAACAGATTCACCACGAACAATTGCTGTAATTTTCAAATTAGGATATGCTTCCTTAATAAAACGCATGAATATTTTATCCAATACGATTTCACCACAATTATCCGTCAAATAAACAAGCGTTTTTGCGTGTCCCAGATCCTCTATGAAATATGGATATTCTTGTGATATATGTTTATCATTCATCTTTGACATTAAATCTTCTAATGTTTTCTCATTTACATTTTTCACAGCAGAAAAATCAATATAGTTACCGACACTGACATATTTAATACACTCTTTCAGGCAATCCTCCGAGTGCTTAATCTTACATACAATATCACTTTCTTTATCCAGTAATAATTGATTATATTCATGTTTAATCGCAGTATAGTCCTCTCCCATTCCCCAAAATTGCTCATATAAATGATTAATCCTCTCTGCAAGCTGTGGAGATGACTCTGCACGTCCATACTTAGACAGAATTTCTAGTACTTTTTGTATATATTCTGACTTCTTATCTTCATCTATAAAACCTCTTATTAACTTCTCCTGCTTCGAAATAATACATGATATACACATCGAATTCGCATGCATAGCTAACACGCTCCTTTTCCGTACATAATTCTAATTACTATCTTCTCCATTATACGACAAAAGGACTGCCTCAACAAGCAATCCCTTTCTCGCTTTTCTACATATGTTCAAACCTCTCCCGAAACACTCTGATATTCTTTCCATCGGTTCTACCATAGATAGCAAAACAAACCTCATCAAAGCATCTGCCATATTCTTCGTCTATTAATACCTTCTTAAAGTAATTCGATACATCCTCCGGTTTATTGCCAAATGCACCGCATCCCCATGCACCAAGCACTAGATTCTTGTGTCCATTTTTTGCAGCAATTCGAAGCATAATTCTAATTCGTCTGGTCATCGTTTCTTCAATATCACGATTTGTTGCAAACATCGCAGCGCCAAAACGGTTCGGTGCAGGTAAGGTAATCACAGACGCCATAAATGGTTCCTCTAATAATTCACATTGTTCATCACGAAATACGCAAACATCTGGTGAATATAACATGTAATCGGACTCCACCGTACTTAAATGCGTATTATTATACAGATACATCTTTGATGCTTCCTTCGATGTAATCGAAGCATATAAGGTACTACATCTGCACAAGGCCTCCTCCTGTGCATTGGCACCTAATTTGAATCCACCACCCGGATTATGCGCATTAGCAAAATTCATCACAAATGGATTATCATATTTCCTTGCTGCTTGAAAGGAATCCGCATTCACAACACGAATCTTACACATCTGTTCTTGAAAAACTTCGGATATATCCCATTGTAGCAACTGTTGTCCATCTTCCGGTGTGCATGTAACTACCGTTTTATAATCATACTCCGGTAACTGAACCACCTTTCCCGAAACCGTATATTGCTTTTGGTTTGTAATTGTAATAGTTTGATTTGCAATGCTTACGTTGTTCATATGTACACCCACTTTCTAACTTCATATTTTCCTCATAAAATCTATATCTAAATCCTGAGTTGCTCTTCGAACGTTATTTGTTTTTCTACACATAACCACGCCACCTTTGATGGTAACATTTCTACTTAATGTTCCCGATGCTAGTGCTTTCAACACAATGTCTTGACATACTTTAGTTGACGCATTAGCACCTTTATAACCATCTTCCATAGCTCGCTCAATCATCTTCTGTATATTAAACAACTATAAAACCTCCAATTTGATTGTTTCCATTACCATATTAGTCTTTGGTAATTCATAAGCATATTCTGTAACCATCATCATATCCAACTCATGAATAATCTTTCTGTAACTAGTTATCAATTCCTTGTACAGTTCAAAGGAAATCTTATGTTTATTACGTATTAATTCCACTAAAAGCCTCTCTTTGTTATAAATAACAATATCTACCCCTTCATACTCTATAGTTGTTTTACCCAAGTCAAAAGCTTTACTATTCTCATAAATTTGCTTTACTCTTGTATCGCTAATTTTCCTAGTACTTTTCGGCGTCGCAACATAATACCAATCCGGTATGGTATCTGTTAGACCATAATAATAAAATGCACTATTGAGTGTTATGATTGCGTTAGGATATTTCTTAGATATAATCTCTAATTCCGGTACATATTTCTTATCTGAATATAGACCTTTTTCCTTTAGATATAATTCACCTTCTTGAACACTTTTTTTAATTTTATAATCTGTTCCATACTTTTCCAAACATTCCTGATATGATAATAACATATGATACCTTCTTTCAAGTTAAAACAGGTAATAATCTCACTTTTACCTACATTTACTAAAATTATATCATCTGGCGCTAATATGTCAATATCGGCAAAAAGAAAAATGTAGGTATTTTTTACCTACATTTCCTTAAAACATATTCACTTATTCATCGCTTGTAATTTGTATGTGCTATTTACAGACCTAAATTTTACTAAATCTGTTTGCAAAAATCTACAATCTCAGCTCTCCTTTGTTCTACATCTTTCTTATATTCCACCGAACATAAACCCAATCCACCACAACACTCAATCTCTAAATGTCCATAAAAATGCTCAATGCTTCCAATAATTCTCTCACATTCTCGCATGGTTGGACCAGTTCGTAATGCAATCGCATATCCCTTTTTTCCGCTACTGATTGTAGCATGTGGCTCATGTGTATTACACCAAGGTGTACATCTATCAATAAATACCTTAAACTGTCCAGGAATATCTGCCCAATAGGAAGGAGCTACCGACACAATAACATCTGCCCATTCATATAAGTCCATCACCTTATTCACGTCATCATGCTGAACACATTGTGCAGTAGCATGACAACTTCTACACCCTTTACAAAAGTCAATTTCAAAATCGTCTATACAGACACGTCTCACATCAAATTTTTCTTGCAGACTTTCGGATACAATATGCACAATTTCTGCTGTTGCACCATTTCTCACCGGACTACAGTTCATTACTAATGCATTCATGCTACAAACCTCCTTTACTTCTTTTTCTTCGACATCGGCAATTCGTCATACATCTCTTCAAACAACTTCCTCAAAAATTCCCTATTCTCAACATCATCCACAAGCAACATTTCCTTTGCACCTTCATATGGTAATTCATAGATTGCATCTGGCATAAGTTGAATTGCTGAATTTACCGGTTTTACGAGAAAACGGTCATCATATATACCACCTACGATTTTTCCACGATAATAAATGATATTATCAATGACTGTGCTCCCAATATGACTCATTCTTGCAACATTCTCCTATGGCAATATGCCTTGTAACATTTTCTCTTCTTTATACCATTCATTCCAATCTGATTGATGTTCGGTCAAAATAACAGGAAACAATTGCCACACTTCTTCTAAACTCATTTCTGATAGTTTTTTACTCATCTAGACACCCCTCTCTTATCATTGTTACTCCTATATAATTATATCCTTTCCATCCCACTCCACTTTAACCGCATTTGAATCTTTCGTTACCCAAGAAATAATAGTGGCAACACTTTTCGGAGTAATTACATCCGGAACAGCAAACGGAAGTAAATACCTATTCCAACGACCATTCGTTTTCTGTCCTTGAAAGATATTCCCTTTGCTAATCACATATGGTGTAGTAACTTGTAATGGTACAGAAAGAATCAGTCGCTTATCCTCTGAAATAATATGCAAAATGTAATAATCGCTCTCGTCATCTTGAGATACATACCACACATATTCTTGATTGTCATATGTAATTTTCCTTCTTCCCTTCTTTAACACGCTCATTGTCTTATATCCTCTGAAATACCATGTATCACATTTACAAATTCCTTCGGCTGTTCTTTCACAGCCCAGTGCTTGCAGCCTTTTAAGATAACCACTTTCCCATTTGGTAATATATCTTCTAACCCTTCTAAATCCTTAATTGGTACTAGCGGATCCTTCTCACCATTTACAAAGACCACAGGCATTGTTAACTGATGCAAAACATCCTTGTAATATGGAATCGCACCATCCTTATTACACGAGCTTCGTTGGTAATCTAACATAGATCGTCCCGAACCATCTTCTTTGCAAGCTCTCCATACTTCATCTATAATCTCATCCGTTATCCTGCTTTTATCGCCTATCAAAGAATAGGAAATTGCCCATTTAGCAAGCCACCTGCTCTTTGCCATCCAATTGTACTGTGTAATCGTAAAATTAGTTTTATGAATATACCAGTTACACAAACTATGAAACGGCATTTTCCTAGAAATCCCCCATGAATCTACTGGTACTAATGCTTGTACAGTCTCTGGATATTTTAAAGCATATCCGATAGATATTGCACCACCCATCGACAATCCTGCTAAAATGAATTTATCTAATCCTAATGTTTCTATCACTTCTCGCACAGCATTGATATGTGTATCGTAAAAATGAGAACCACACAATCCATCTGGCTTATCACTTTTTCCATATCCTAACAAATCCAGTGCATATACGGTATATTCTTCAGTAAACTCCTCAATCACCTCTGTCCACGAAAGCATTGCATTGTCGCAACCTCCACCATGAATTAGAAAGACTGGTTGTGCACCTGTTCCCTTCTTATATACACAAACATTTCCATATGTTGTATTAATTATCTGCTGTTTCATATATCCTCCTTCGTCACACGTTCCTTCGACCCGCGCAACAATCTCGCCACCATATAACTACTTAGTGGTATCACAATCAAACATCCAATAGCTCCAATCAGCAAACCTGACACCTCCTGGAACAATGCTTTGGAATTCAAAATGTAAGCCAGGTTGTCCTCATTTTTCATAAACAAGACAGCCAACATAATACACTCCCCAAGTCCTGCAAAGAACAAGGTGTTAATAGTGGTTCCCAAAATATCCCTGCCGATGCGCAAACCAGCGTGAAACAATTCCTTTTGTGTAAGCTCCGGCTTATTCACATATACTTCGTGTACTGCTGTGGTTATAGCAACTGCGGTATCCATCACTGCACCAAGCAACCCAAACACCACTGCTGACAACATAATCGCCGACATAGAAATATTGAGGTTTGCAGACAAGTACATACTAATTTCTTCATACTGGTCAATCTCATTATATCCACTGATTCCGGCAGACCAAAGCACCGGTCCCGCTGTCACCATCACAAACAAAATAGTAAGGCACACAGAAACAACTGCCGCATGCATTTTCACATTGACACCATTCTGGACGTAAAGCACAATCAATACGATTCCAATACTAACCAATAATGTTACCGGTATCACCGGAAGTCCCCATGCAATGAGATACACCTCCACAAGCAGTGCGAAACCAGTTCCTACCAAAGCAAAAAATGAATCCACGCCACGGTTACCACCCACTATCATCATAAGGAAAAACAGCAAAATCAAAAGAGTAAGTATCATTTTGCTGCACCCCCTTTGCTAGGTGTCCATTTATGTAACAGTAACACAGAGCACAAACCAGAAACTGGAATCGCTAATACAATTCCAATTGCACCTACCAGAAATCTTACAATCTCAAAAGCTAACTGAAAATGCACCAAATGATACAACGTATAACCATTCATAATCTTGATAATCACGATTGGAATGGAACCGCTAATGTATGTAAAGAACAACACATTAATCATGGTGCCCATAATGTCATAACCCATTTCACGTACCGAATTGATAATATCCTTTGTGGAAATGTCTGGTGTCTGCTCTTTAATCTCTGCCACTCCCGCTGCAATACTAATGGTTACATCCATAACTGCACCAAGACTTCCCATCAAAACACCAGTTAGAAAAAGTTCCGGTAAATCGGTAGGATTTACCACATAGTCCATCATTTCGTAAGATAGACGGTCATTACAATTCAATACAATTTCATAGATTCCAAAACACAAAAATGTAGTAAGCAAAGTGGCAACAATTGCTGCCAAGGTTTTCCTCTGAAATCCACCTGCAAACAATAGGGTAATTACACTGAAAAATAACATCAAAGCAAACGCTGTGGCTACTAAATCAGCACCCTTTCCATAGCGCTGCAGTGCCACTACAAATACAGCAATATTAATTAACAATGTAACTGCAATCAAACCACCCTGCTTCTTATTCAGAAACAATAATAATGCCACAAAAAGACATATCAAAAATGCAAGGTACCAATCTCGTTTCTTTCCTAGAATCTGCCCCTTCTCTGCATCTTCTGATATCGACACAAATAACTGCTCGCCTTTACGATATCTTTCATCATTAATTCCAGAAGAAGAATACGTATTCATTAAAGATATCTCATCTCCCTTGCGAGTACCATTTACGATAACAGCTTTGATTGATTGCTCATAGTATTTCTCTATCTCCTCATTGGGACCATAATCTTCGTAATCAAATGTATTCTCTACCTTAATAACGCGAGCTATGGTATCTTTGTATAGAAAAGCATTACAAGACATGAAAATAAGGAATGCTACAATTAGTAACACTCCGAGTATTTGTATTCTATTGAGTTTGAACTTCATATACTTTTTCAATGTCATCTACTCTTTTCCAAATCCATTAAACCATGCCCTCTCTTCAAAAGGCAACTTCTTCGCTCTAACACACTCATCTTCAGCCACACCAACTGGCAAAAATGCAACTAGTTCGTACTCATCCGAAACATTCAATATCTGTGCCATCTGATATCCAATTTTGTCCTCATCTGTGATATGCCCCTCAATCCAACAACTCTGATATCCCAATTCCACAATCACTAACAGCATATTCTCAATTGCTGCAGAATAATCCTGTGTTGCATAACATTTATCTCGATAAGCATTAATCCTTCTTGTCAACACACAAATCATTGCCGGTGCCGTTTCTCCAATGGGTGGTTGGATTACGGCATGTAATTTCTTCAAAACCTCTTTATCATCAACTGCAATCAAGCTAGTGGTCTGTTTGTTACAACCAGAAGGTGCTGCTAGTCCTGCTTCCATAATCTTCGTTAAATGTTCTCGTGGAACTGATGTGTTTTTATATCTACCACGATAGCTACAACGGTTATGTATTGCTTCCATTGTATTCATAATCGTCACCTTCCTTACCTACATATCTATCCACTGAATAAATGCTGTCTTATCCGAACTGTTATACCCAGCATTCTTATAAAAATCCAAAGTCTTCTGCTCCTTGGACCCAGTTAATAACATCATTTTGTAACAATTATTATCTTCCGCTATCTTCTTTGCATAATTCAAACAAGCTGTCGCATAACCCTTGCCACGATACTCTCCATGCGTAACCACATTTTCTATGAAAGCATAAGGCCTAACATTCCTAGTAAGATTCGGTATGATAACGCACACACAGGATGATACAATTATCCCATCTATCTCACATACTATAAGATGATGATTGTTGTCGCTGATTATGGTATCCCATGTTTGTTTTAAATGCTCTGTCTCCTCTGGCACTTCTTTTTCATGAAGATACAGATACAAATGCAATATTTCATTCAAATCATTGATACATGCTTCTCTAACCATAAATTCACCCCTATTTTTATTTATTGTAATTTTTCGGAATACAATTCCTGAAAATCACCACACAAACTCGTTTCCCTACATTAGCTTTGAAACGTCGTATGAAAAATCACATCTTTCCCCTTTGACTTTGCATATTCAATTTCTTCCTTTACCGATTCTCCAATATATTCATCAATGTCCAACACATAGATTGCGTCAGACAAATCTATTTTTCTTAGATGTGCTGACACTATCGCATCCTTCTCTATATCAGAAATAGTTATCGCCTGCGGATTATATGTACATTGCAACACGCTAAAACCATGATGTGTTTCTAATTCTAATGCAATCTTTTTCATTTCTTCGGAAAATCTCATACTCCCACATATTGTTACTGTTTTCATGCTCATTCCTCTCCGAGTTTCATCCTTCTCGCAAACTCCTGAATTAACAACGGCTGTATCAATGGATACGTCCAATCCTCTGGCAGTTCATCAAACAATTCCACCTTTTCCATTTCACTATGTAAATCCTGTTCGAATTGCTTAACATCTGCGTAGTACAGCATACCAAAGGTTTCTTCACCGGTTTCATTTACTCTATTCTTACCTGTGACAGAATACACGCAGACCGGTGTAATTTCATATTCTACTGCACCAGTCTCCTCATAGAGCTCTCTTCTTGCAGTTTCTAATATAGACTCATTTTCTTCTCTGTGACCACCCGGAACCTCGTATGTATTCCTCTCCTTGTGCTTGCAAAATACCCATTTCCCACAGGATTTTGAAATAATGACCGCAAACCTCAGTAGACTATCATCTATTATTTCATAGAATTTGACTTCCATCATTTGTCTCCTTCGAATATATCTATTTTCCCTTTCAAATCTCTAGAAATCCGAGTCAATCAACCAGTTCTTTACAATGTCTCTGAATAACTCTGGTTGCTCGATTTGCAAATTATGACCTGCTCTATTGATTGCACAATATGTTGCATTGGGATAATTTTCAATCAACTTAAATTGATCCTTATATCCTACTTCTGTATCTTGCTTGCCAACTATAATTAAGCAAGGAATTAGACTTGGTTGAGCTAGTGCATCTACATCAAATGAAAAACTTCCATCAAGTACTTCATCAAGAAAATGCCTGTCCTGTATTTCTATCGCAGGCAAAATATCTACTTTGTACCTTTCCCATACTGGTTTTGTTAAAATAACATTCATGTATGTAAAGCTATCATACTGTTCCTTGGTCAAAGTATTCAAAAAATCCTCATCGCGTTGCATCACCTGTAATACTTCAACTTGTCCTTTTCGAGTTCCTGGATATACCAGCGGACAAAGCAGTATCATCCCTTCAATCATCTCGGAATATTGTTTAACAAATCCCCTTGCAATGTATCCACCATAAGACTCTCCTGCGATGATGAATTTCTCGCCTATCACTTCTTCTGCAAACCTATAAAGAATCTCTAACATATCATCTGATGAGATAACTTCTCCTGCAACAGACTTTCCCATTCCCGGTAAATCAATATATATTCTACGATAGTTACATTTATTTTGAAAAATAAGTTCGAAACTTCCTGTCATAATCCGTTTATCCATTCCCCAGCCATGCAAGAATAATATAGGTGTTCCTTCACCAAAGCTCTCATAATCAATTACAGTATTTTTATATGTAAATATACTCATTCTATCACATCCCTTTCAATCCATATCCCCAGGCAATTTCCCCGACTGTTTTGCTAATTTTTTCTCCTGTGATTTCACCTTACGTTCCAGCTTTTTAATATCCTCAGAAGGAGGTAAGTTTTCTGGTTTTATTCCCCTTTGCCCTAACATATCACGTACGGTCGTATTATTTTGCACATGTTCGTCAGTAATGGATATTTCTCCTTGTAAATCCTTTTGTTCTACATTGTAATTAGTCATTTCAGTAGCAAGATTCTTAGCGGCAATTGTAAGTGTCGGTAGGAAATCTGCAAGGGGTCGATTTTCTTTTACCCCTAATCTTTCTTTCATGTTCTGTGTAGTATGTCCTCCAAACAATGCTTGATCACCTTTTGAACGGATTCTACCAAAACCTGCATCATCTACACCTCGTTCATAAATGTTTTGCGACAGCCTTTTTTCCGATTCTTTTAATCTTCCTCTAGCTTCTGTTCTTTCTATATATGCAATACGTTCAGCAATTAATTCTTGCCTTCTAGTTTGTACAGCAAAATAACTTTGTGCAAAAGCAATCTCTTCCTTTTTAGGATCACCATTTTGCGCAATCAAGTAACATGCATATCTTGTAAGCATGTAATCTTTAATCGGACGCTTTGCACCCTTTCCAACTGTTATCATTTTCGTGACCTCACGAAAATGATCCAGAACATTTATTCCAGAAGTATTGCAGGATTCCATAGAACGCATAATAGCTTTATCAAAATTTTCCCATCTTTCATATCCAAGTAAATTCATCAAATCTCTAGCATACCAAAACTCGACATCCGTATTCTCGACTTTATGAACTGCTATATCAAACTGATTTCTTTTCAATTCTATTATTCTATTATCCATTTGGCTACCTCCCGAAATATCACCCAGAACACTGTATGCAATGTTTTACCCCTCAAAATACTCCGCTACATCCTTCAAATACTTCACAATCGGTAAATGCTGTGGACACGCTCTCTCACACTGACCGCATCCCACACAGGCACTGGCCTTTCCAAAATCATTGGTGAGGCGC
This sequence comes from Lachnospiraceae bacterium, assembly GCA_017622535.1. Lineage (GTDB taxonomy): Bacteria > Bacillota > Clostridia > Lachnospirales > Lachnospiraceae > CAG-590. The sequence continues at coordinate 12,752 of JAGAQX010000143.1, forward strand.
TCGTAATATACCCCCTGTGGTGTCCATCCCTTTTCCTTAATTTCCTGCTTATCTGCATTATATAAGGAGAAGTACTTTGGAATTGCAATCTTCATCGGACAACCATCTACACAATACGCACAACCCGTACATGGGATTTCAATATTGCTGTTAAGTAGCTCCACTGCTTTCCATATTACTTCCTTATCTGCATCTGTAAGTGGTTGCACCTCCATCATGTACCCTGTATTGTCCAACATTTGTTCCATATTGCTCATACCACTAAGAATCATCTTAACATTATCTAAACCAGCGCAGAAACGAATTGCCCAGGACGACACAGACATCTCTTCATTATGACTCTTAAACAGACGCTCCACATACTCTGGCACCTGTGCCAAAGTTCCGCCCTTTACCGGCTCCATAACAATCACCGGAACACCGTGCTTCGTTGCCACTTCATAGCACAATCTGGATTGCACACCTTCACTTTCCCAATCAAGATAATTAATCTGCAACTGCACAAACTCCATCTCTGGATGTGCAGTTAGCACCTTGTCAAGAAACTCAGCATTATCATGGAATGAAAAACCGATATGTTTCACCAAGCCTTGTTTCTTCTTCTCAACAATCCAGTTAAAGCAATCCAATTCTTCATAGATTTCATAATGGTTCTGGCCCATATCGTGCAACAGATAATAATCAAAAAAATCCACACCTGTCTTAACCATCTGTTCGTTGAAAATGCGGTCTCTATCTTCCTTTGTTTTTAAAAAATTGCAATGTAGTTTTGTTGCAAGAGTAAAGGCATCTCTTGGGTATCTATCTACTAAAATATCCTTAGTCGCATTCTCACTCTTGAAACCACAGTACATCCATGCAGTATCGAAATAGGTAAAACCTCTTTCAATAAATGTATCCACCATTTTCTTTGATAATTCCAAATCAATCTTTGATGGATCATTGGCATCTAATGATGGCAATCGCATCAAACCAAAACCTAACTTCTTCTCTCCAAAACTTATCATGTGTGTACCCTCCATTCTTTTGTTGCTCTCTGTTTTTTCGCTCGTTTCTTTCGTTCTCTCTAATTCCAACCTCATAGGCTAGTTACACAATTGTTATTAAAAACCCTCCAACAATTTTTGCTGTCTCTTGGTCTACAACTCATCCTTTTCATCATGATTATTATTCTACCGAATTCTATAATACTTCGCAATGAAATTAATCACAGGCTTTCACAATCCAGTAATCACATACCTGCACAATCCAATCAACAAATAGTATAATCTCCGTTTCCTACTCCACGACCTCCATCTGAATCCGAAAACTAATATTTCTGGCGGTTGCAACATTATCAAACTTCACAACATAGTAGTTCTCTGCTTCATTGACTTCCTGAATCACACCTGCCCCAAACAAGCTGTGTTTCACCCTGGTGCCAGCTTCTAACTGCTTTGGCTTCTCTTCACTAATTTTCTCCTCATTACGTTTAATAAATTGTGCAGCAGAATCCACCAATCGTTGTTCTAATTCCACGGTATATTGCAGATACATCTTATCCGTGTTGAAAATAAATCTAGATGGATAACGATAAGAACCATCAAAATTCGTCCCTTCTGCATCACTTAAAAACAATGCATTCTCCGCTCTCGTATATGCCACATAAGCAAGTCGACGCTCTTCTTCTAGCATCTCCTTCGACTCCACATGTTTGCTAGGGAAAATGCCTTCATTCATTCCACATAGGAATACATACGGAAACTCTAAACCCTTTGCGGTGTGAATAGTCATCAGCTTCACTGCATCCTTCTTCTCTTCCTGATCGAGATTCGTAAGCAAAGACACATTTTGCAAATAATCTGCTAATGTAGTTTCCTCTCCTGCACCATTTTCAAAATTAAACAAGGACTGTTTTAGTTCTGCCAGATTCTCTAACCTTCCATCTTCACCGGATACCCGAAGCATCGCTTCGTAGCCACTGTCATTCATCAATCCACTTATCAAATCCGTCAATCGGAATAGCTTAAATGACTGCTGATAGGAATCAATCAGATTCACAAATTCAGCCGCTTTGCTACTTGTAACCAATGGATGCTCGAGATTGTCCTTCAAGGCCTCATACAATTTACATTCATGCTCCTCGGCATAGCTTTCTAATAGTTCCATTCGCTTCTTACCAAAATTCCTTCGAGGAACATTGATAATTCTACGAAAAGACATATCATCTTCAAAAATCAGCATACGAAGATAGCTAATGGCATCCTTAATCTCTTTACGACTATAGAATGCCGTTCCACTATATATCACATAGGGAATCTTTGCCTGCAACAATTCCTCTTCTATACTTCTCGATACATGATGCGCACGATAAAGAATAGTCACGTCATTATAGTTCTTTCCACTTTCCTTCAATACTTGAATCTGACGAATCATCCACTTTGCTTCTTCTGCCGTTGTCTTGGCATGATTATACACCACAGGAACATTTGCATCCTTCACCGGCTGCAAATTCTTCTTAATTCTCTGTTCATTCTTTGCAATCAACGAATTCGAAGCATTGAGTATATCAGCAGAGGAACGATAATTCTTATCCATAATAATATCTGTACAGCCTCTATGCACTTTGTCAAAGTTCAAGATAAACTCAATCCGAGCACCACGCCAGGTGTAGATAGTCTGGTCCGGATCTCCTACAATAAACAAATTTTGATGATAACCACTCAGCAGCTCTGCCATCTCATACTGCATAGCGGACACATCCTGAAACTCATCAACCATAACGTATTGCAAACGCTGCTGCCATTTCTCAAGCTTCTCGCTAAAGTTTTTCAAAATGTAAAACGCAAAGGTCATCAAATCTTCATAATCTAATCCGAAGCACTTCTTCTGCTCATAAAGATAACCAAAGAAAATACGATCTTCCACCTTAACCGCGGTTAAAAATTCTTCTCTCAATTTTTGTAAATTCAAATTCAATATATACGGAATATGCTCCATCTTCGCCTTGCGGCCACCAATCATCTCTGCTGCCATGGAATAGGTGTACTGTCTGGAATCAATCTTTGCCTGCTCGTATACATTTCTTAAAATGTCATCCGAATCTTCTTCATCTAGCACCAAAAAATTATCTGGATAATTCATTGTATGAATATCCTCTCGCAACAACTGCACACAAAAACCATGGAAGGTACATACCATTCCCGTATCCTGATCACCAATCATATTGCGGATACGCTTACGCATCTCATTGGCTGCCTTGTTGGTAAATGTCACACACAGGATATTTGCCGTTGCAATCCCCACATCATTTACTAAATACACATAACGATGTGTCAATGCCTTTGTTTTACCGCTTCCAGCTCCTGCCACAACACGCACATATCCTTCTGTGGTAGTAACTGCTTTTATTTGCTCTTCGTTCAATCCTTCTAATGTATCAAACATCCTATTCTCACATGCCAAAACAGCACGCTTAACTCCTTTCCAAAACCAAAAACGCACAGAACATCTGTTCTTAATCATATCATATCACTATCAAATACGCAAGAAACATCAGTGTTTCTTCCTCTATTCCATTATCCTTACCAAGTGTACATTATATTTTCATCAATCTCACCACAAATAATTTTCCATAAAATGCAGAAATGGTCCGGCACACACGCAACAAAATGTATACCGAACCATTTCCTTTATTTAATCTCAATGCCTTGTAAACGATTATTATCTAAGCTCAAAGTTGCTAATCAAATCACGTAGGCTTGTTGCCTGAGCTGCAAGCTCCTCGCTTGTCGCGGATGTTTCCTCTGCCGCTGCCGAATTAGACTGAACAACACCTGAAATCTGTTCTACTGCCAATTCCACTTCGCGCAAGCTAACCACCTGAGAAGCAGAACTTTCACTAGCATGCTTTGAAGCATTTGAAAGGAATTCAATTCCTTCCACCACTTCCTCTAATGCCTGCTTTGTATTCTGTGTAATTGCATTACCATTCTCCACTTCTTGTAAAGCACGCTGAATCAATTCCTTTGTACGAACTGCAGACTGTGCACTATCCATAGCCAGCTTACCAATTTGATCTGCAACAACAGCAAAACCTTTACCTGCTTCTCCGGCTCTTGCAGCCTCAATGGAAGCATTCAAAGATAACAAATTGGTCTGTGCCGCGATGTCTTCAATCTCACCAATAATATTACGAATCTCTTCCGATGCTTCGCTAATTCTCTCCATCGCACTTGCAAGATTATCCATCTCTTCATTACTACGTTCCGCCTGGGCACGATATTTCAAACCATCCTGGTATGCTTCTCCAACCTGGTCTGCTGTCTCCTGTGCATTATCGGCAATATGTGTAATGGTTGCTGTGATTTCCTGAATTGCTCCTGCCTGATCTGTTGCACCCTCTGCCAATTCAATTGCACTTTCTGCTAACTGGCAAGAACCTGCATCTACCTGTTCTGCAGCATCATCAATCTTAAGCAAGGTATCTCTCATATCTGCAATAAATGATTCCAATGCAATTCGCATTTTTTCAAATTCACCCACATACATCTCAGGCACCTGGCTGCTTGCAAGGAAATTACCATCCGCGATTGCCTGCAATCCCATGCTCAAATCTTCCATAATCACATGAAGATTATCTGCCATAGAACTAGCTGACATTGCCATATCATTCACTTCATCCTGAATTTCAAACTGTGGGAACTCCGTGGATAAGTCTCCCTCTGAAAATCCTTGTAAACGGAATGCCACTGCATTCAAGGAAGCAGAAATTTGCTGTGCTGTAGACTTTCCAAGCTTGATAGCTAAGAAAACAGCTCCCGCAATAATTAATACAATCACTACAATCATAATATTAGCCATCGTATGTAGTGCTGAATCTAACTTATCACCCTCTTCTACATTGGATTGCATCAACGCTTCCAAGTCTGAATAAATGATATCATATAATGGGTCTAATTCTTCCATCTCTTTATGCTGTGCTGCAGTCATAATTGCAAAATCCGGGCTTGCTCCTTCTTCTACAATCTCATTATTCAACATCCAATACTCATCCAACTCTGTCTGAATCTGTACATACAAGCCTTTATCATGTTCAGACACTAAATATTCATCTAATGTTTCCCAATATGTATTGAATGTTGATTGTAACTCATGATATTGGTTGACCGCCTCATCAATTGCTTCCTGTTCCGTGTATCCAATCACCCCGCGTGTTGAACTTCTAGCATCTGCAAAAGATACCATAACATGTCCGATATCACCTTGTGCAAAACCATAATGCGTTAAGGCAAAGCTATATCGATTCACTGCCACTCCTAACGCTACCAACGCAACAACCGCTGCAATTGCTGCAATAATTACCACACGGATAAA
>JAGAQX010000144.1 GCA_017622535.1 Lachnospiraceae bacterium
AGATGCCGTCTGATTCCCATTGGCATCATACTCATACTTAGTGATATTACCTGCATTATCGATACTCTGGGTAATGTCTCCTGCCGCATTGTAACTGTAGTAGCTGGTAAAGGTTTTCGTTTCTCCATTCTCCTCACGGCTGATGGTAACACTGGTACATCTTCCTTCTTCATCGTAAGTATAAGATGCACTTTCCTCTGCACCATTGGTTGTGGTTGCTACATTACCCTTGTCATCATAGGTTACCTTCTGGTAAGTTATGCTTTCTTGTCATCAATGATTCTATTACTATTATGTAATAAATTTTGTTCTTTCTAAGCAATCATCATTAAATGTATATATACCACCAGTTCCATTAACTAATGAAACAGCTTTAGAATTCTCAACAAAAACATAATTTGCGGTTTCAATTGAATTTACTACTATTATGTCTCCTGATACCTCACTTAAAACAATTAAATGCATTCTATCTTCTCCTTTTTTTCTAGGATTAAGCAAAATACCATATACTCTATTTCTCTTTTCATCATAATAAATGGAAATAACATGTCCTAAATCTAAACAATCTGTTTTCCATCGCAAAATTCCATCATTCCCATAATAAAACAAATCACCATTCACTTCTGAAACCAAAATACCATTTGGTGTTCCTATCGCACATAAATATGCAAATGTTGATGACTTAAAAGTATATTTCCCATACCTGATTTTATTCTTATTCAATAATAAAATATTATCACCAAACTTATTAAAATAAACTTTTTTTGCCTTGATTTTATTTTTACAAACACCAGATATAATGTCAAAAATAAATATACCACTATCTTCAGTTCCAACCATTAAAGTTTTGTTGTCCTCAAACATCACCCACTGTATTCTCTTTAATGATTGATTCCTAAAAATATTCTTACCCGATTCGACCATATATACATATATTGTTCCATCCTCATAATCTTCACACTGTGCGGTAGCAACATACTGACCATCATTTGAAATTGCATATCTTGACCCACCCAAATCTACACAAACAAATAGCGAGGACGTTTCGTTCATAGTTGTTCCGTCCCATATTTTCATTTCGTACATATCATTCACTATACTCTTTTTACAAATACCTACCACAAACTTCTTGTCATTTGAAGCTGTAAGTTCATAAATCTTTTTTTCAATCATTTTTCTTTCCTCACGACAATCGTCTTATACTTAACAAATTACATCTTTAACGAATTATTTTGAACATCATATTTCCATAGAAAACATGATGTTCAAAATAAATTGACTTACCAAAGTTTCTCAAGGCTACTAATAAATTCAAATATATCATCTAATGAAATGTCTTCTACTGAATCAAACCCACCAAAAAATTCTTCCCATTTTTTGTTATATGATTTGGCACTTGATCTATGTTCATGTACATCAAGCCATATTCCATAATCCGGATCATCCACATCTATTCCAATAATTTCAAAATACTCCCTAAATTTTTGTGGAAAAATGTGATGAGCATCATAATCTGTCCCTGGGTCCCCTATTCCATCAGGGTCATTTATCATATTTTCACCCAATTCACATCTATTATGCACCAAGACCTCATCTATTGACACATAATAAGTATGATTATCTTCAATCGTCAGATTATATACCTTAACTGGCTCATCTAGTTCTTCTATAACAACACTTGTGACAACCTCTACTTGTCCATCCTTGGTCCGACAGATGTCACCAGGTTCCAACTCTGCTGCTGCACACCATCCTTTTCCTCCTACATAAAATGGGTGATTTTCTGTTGTATTGATGATGGTGCCATCTTCCGTTGTAACATAAATCAAGACATTGGTCATTGTCACAGATATATCTGTAACCTCTTTTAATTCTTTTTCACCTGTTTCCGCATCTTCTGACCAGACATAGTCGCCAATCCGAATCTCTGCTATCGGACATAATCCATATTCTGTAGATACTAAGGTGTCTCCTGTAAAACACTGGCTAGTCAATCCGAACAGCATACATATAAGTTGCACAAACTTAACAGCCACATCAGTAGAATTTCCTTCTTTTATGGCTTCTTGTATCTGATCCGCCTGATCACTCAGACCGAAGACTGCCATCATTGGTTTCAATACAATACCCAAAGAGGTCTTGCACATACCATCTACCATAAAACCAATCGCCACGCCTTTAATCAAGGTAAACATTAAATCACCAACAGAACCACCGCCTAACATAACACTTCGAATTTCCATTGCTGTATCGTAAACCGTACACATGGCATCTGCCCATTTCATGATTTTAATTAATCCTGTCATCTGGTGCAATGAATTAATTGTAGATTGAATACTAGTTGCTATAGAACACTCAGCAATCGAAAAATACCCACTTGGGTCCGTGTACCTTACTGGATTTGCATTCGCATACAAATACTTATGCAGTGTTACTGGGTCATAGATACTTCCCTGATAGCTGTCCATGCTAATGAACGTTCCAGTCGATGGATTCATGTATCTAGCTCTTAGGTAGTATAGTCCTGTATTGGCATTATATTGTTCCCCTGTGTAAAGGAACTCGTTTTTCGTATCTCCTTCTTTCTCTAAGAGGTTGCCGTATGCATCATAAGCATATCGGTCAGTTACTCTTCCTGCTTCATTGGTTAAGGTTCTGACACTTCCGTGTCCATCATACAGATAATACCATACTTCTCCATTTCTTTCCATGGAAAGTAACTCATCGCCTCTGGTATAGGATGCGGTTTCCTTACCATCCTTGTCTATCTCAGCTACTACCATAGTTAAACTACTGCTTGTATCATTGATGTAGTATGTTGTGTCTGTTTCGTTAATCGTCTTAGAAGTACGGTTACCTGCATAATCATAAGTATAAGACTCAATGGTTACGCTATTACCCTTTTGAATGGTTGCACGTAACAGATGATTTTCTTTATCGTAGCTGTA
>JAGAQX010000145.1 GCA_017622535.1 Lachnospiraceae bacterium
AACTCATCAAGGTTTGCATAATCTGGTAAGTAGCGTTCAAAATGCTCTGGTCTGCTAAATGCATCTAAGTAAGTAAATACTGTATTACCTTCCAATTTGCCAGGGTCTGTAATCTTAATATGGTCAGGGTCTGTAAACATGCTCATAACCTTCTTCTGAATCTCTTCTGGTTCTTCTGATAAATAAATACAGTTTCCAAGAGACTTACTCATCTTTGCCTTACCATCAATACCCGGAAGTCTCAAGCAGGCCTCATTGTCTGGTAGTAAAATCGTTGGCTCTGTTAAAGCTTCACCATATACCGTATTGAACTTATGAACAATCTCTCTTGTTTGCTCAACCATTGGCTTCTGGTCTTCACCAGCTGGTACAGTGGTTGCCTGAAAAGCTGTAATATCTGCAGCCTGACTAATTGGATAAGTATAGAAACCTACTGGAATACCTCTTCCTTCTCCATCATTCTCACTGTATCCACGCATCTTAATCTCAGACTTAATGGTTGGATTACGTTCCAATCTTGCAGTTGTAACTAAATTCATATAATAAAAGCATAGTTCTGTAAGCTGTGGAATCTGTGACTGTATCAAAATCGTTGACTTTGCAGGATCAATTCCGCAAGCAAGATAATCCAAAGCTACTTCAATGATATTCTCACGAATCTTATCTGGATTATCCGCATTATCGGTAAGCGCCTGTGCATCTGCAATCATAATATATATTTTGTCATATTCACCGGAATTCTGTAGTTCCACCCTTCTCTTTAATGAACCTACATAATGTCCTACATGTAATCTTCCTGTTGGTCTGTCACCAGTTAAAATGATTTTCTTAGCCATTGTTTTTCTCCTTGTTACATTATCAATTTATTATTGCTATTCGTTATTACGAAAAAATCCATTCAATCCTTAATTAATTCTGAAATATTAATTATCAAATCCTCAAATATGCATGCTGCAATGTCATCCTGAAAGGTATATTGGTCACTTTTCTCATTTTTTTCCAAATCAAACACATTAACTGTATTAGTCAGGGGATTGATAATCCAGTATTCCCGAACACCAGCAGTACGATATTTAAATAGCTTAATGCCATAATCTACACGCTTCGTACTTGGTGATACCACTTCGATAACCCAATCTGGTGCACCATTACACCCTTTATCATCTAACTTGTTCTTATCACAAATTACAGATATATCAGGTTCCACATAATTCCTATCATCGTCATTCAAAAAAACAGCAAATGGAGCCGGATAAATTTTACATTGTCCTTTGTTATTATCAATATATTGACCAATTACTTTTGTTAATTGGGAAATAATTTCCTGATGTATTCTATTGGGCGGAGCCATATTATAAATCATGCCATCTATAAGCTCTGCACGTTCTCCCTCTGAAAGAGAATATATATCGTAAATGGTATACTCATCTTGTTTTGGTAATGGCATATAAAACACTCCTTTCCTTAACAAATATTCTTTAACTCATTGTCCTATTATAATAGAAAGTGCTTATCTAGTCAAAATATATTATTTTATCTTCTTTTTACAAAGAATTCGAAAAGAACTCCACTGACAAGGAATGTATTCCAAACTTAAGAACAATCTCACAAATATTCATATAAATAAGTAAAAACAGAGCGGTCACGACTGTTTCCGCTCTAACAAATCCGTATTAATTCCCTCCAAATAATGCACTAATGCTCCACCTTCCGATTTAATAAAAAACTTCGGGTCTAACTCCTCATATTTGAAATTCTTTGCATGTCCATCCCGTTCAATTCGTTCAACATATTCCTTTAACACACGAAAAGGTAGGTAATAATACTCATTTCTTGCAGTGAAATAAATGAGTAAGAAGCTGACACCACCTTGGTTTTCAAATCGTTCCATGAAGTTCAATTGATGTTCGTGAATATTGCGCATTGGAAATGTGTCTGTATTACATTCCTTTGCATCAAAACAAATTGGTATTCCCTGCACAACACCGATATAGTCAACAGTAGAATCCTTCTCAAAATAGGCAAGGGTTATCTGTCTGGTGGATTGATTAATCTCTACCGGAGTAATTGGCGTCGGAATCTTTTGTACCAAAGCCAGATTCTTTTCCACATATATATCATTTGTCATATTAATAAGTTCTTCAAAGGTGGATCCTCGAAGACCTCTGGAATTCCATGTTCCCATTCTAACTTCTCCTAATAATAGTCATCATTGCGATATATATTATCCTCTCCGGAAAGCTCGTCATATTCCCCCTCCGGCTTGGAATTACAGTATCCAATAACACCAACTGCAATCGTTACAATCGCAAACAATACCAACATCGTATTACTGGCTTTTGATTGTACTTGTGATTTAATTCTAGCTTTCTCATTCGTGTAGTAAACCGTAACAGTATCTCCTTCCTTCAATTTAGAAGACACATCCTCAAAAAGTGTTACCTGGTTTACGATTTCCCCATTCTTTTCAACGTCGTAGGATATCTTTGCATTATACTCCGTAACCCTTCTTGTTCTATAACCGCCTGAACTTCTTCTTCGTTTAACAGTTCTTGTCTCTTTAGAAACCAACTTAACCGTACCGGTTGTTGTTTTTGCCTCCTCATAAAACTTCTCATCCTGTGATTTACTACCCATAGCAATCAGTAGCACAAACAAACCAAATATAACGCAAAATACACCTTTTGCACGCCCTTTCATCATTCTTCTCCTTTGTATTAAAAATGATTACATCTCATCGACAAACTACGCATAATATTTAAAAACTCATCCGGTAAATCTGCATGTATTTGTTTTCCAATCATTTCCTTTGAAATCTCTAAGCTTTGTGGAAAGGTGACCTCATACGCATGTAATAGCTGATGTCTTAATCCGAATTCCTTCTTAGTTACAGCATTCACGCTTTTTAGTCCATATTTACCATCTCCAATAATTGGATGTCCCACTGAGCGTAAATGTGCACGTATTTGATGAGTTTTACCTGTAATAAGCTTTACCTTTAACAACGTAAAATCCATATTCTGAAAACAACCATAATCTAATGGTTCATATCTGGTTTCTATAAATGCTGGTTTATCTACACCATTTGCTTGTGCTTGTTCGAGCGTATCATATATTACTACTTGATTATGACTAGCTTTCTTTGTAAGAAATCCCTTAATGGTGCTCGGTTTATCAACCTTGCCAGATACAATTGTCAGATAATATTTATCTAGAGTTCTATCCTTCAAGATTCTAGATAGCATTTGGGAGCCCTTCAACGACATACCTGCTAATATAATACCACTGGTGTTGCGGTCAAGACGATTACATACCGATGGCGTGAATAAAATATCTGCATGTGATTTACTTCGGTAATAATCCACTATTCGTTCATTTAATGAATAATCATTAGGCTCTGCTTTTTGAGAAAGCATACCAGCTGGTTTATTCAAAAT
>JAGAQX010000146.1 GCA_017622535.1 Lachnospiraceae bacterium
CAAGCACAACATTAATAATTCTGCTTCTACTACCAGCTTCATTTTGCTTCTTATATCTCCCAAGAATTGACCTAATCATGCCTTCGACTTTTTGCTCAGAATATCTACGATAAACATTTGTATATGTATTTCTTACATTACTATAGTAATTACCGTCATATTCAAGCATAGCGATAAGAACTAGTGAGACAACTATTATCTCCTGGTTTGCAATATAGCCACTATAAGAAGAAAGTCCATTCATTAATTGTATCTCAGCTCTCTTATGAATTTCTTTCATAGCAATATCATTATCTAGAATATCTATTAAGTCCGTTCCTATATTCCTTCTGTTTCTTACCAACTTACACAAATAATCAAGTTTAGTCTCAAATTGTGAGTTGTCAATTCTGTCAGAAAGCATATCTAATAACATAGACTGCTCCTCTTCCGTTACTACTCCGTCATCAAGAATGTCATCTATAACCTTGCACAAATCCGCACTTGGCTTATGTTTTCGGATATCATCCCCATATGCATTCATCCATTCTTTTAATCGATACACTTCGGCTTCATTAACTTCACCATCACATACAATACCTTCAATAATACCATTCAGTTCATACACATTTGCAATATTATCGCCTGTTTCCTTTAGAAAACGCTCTGCTTTTTCAAGCATCATTTTCTTTTCTTCTTCGTTAATAATATGATCTTCCAATACACCATCAACCATTTTTATCAATTCAGCCTGAAGTGGCTCATATGCAAGATTCCTATTCTTGTCTACCCAGGACTGAAGGCGTACTACTTCCTTGTCATTTATTATACCATCAAAATTTATGCCTTTTATAATTCCAACAAGTTCATTAATATTTCTCACACTTCGGTCCTCCTTCGGCTCTTATCCAAATGTATGATTACACACCTTAAATTCTACACATTATTATGTCCCAAAATCCGGTCTTAATCCTTCACATACTCCATAATATCCCCATAATCCACATCAAGGGTCTTGCAAATCTTTCCCAGCACTCCCAATGTAACCTCTTCATCTCTACGAAGCTTTGTCATTGTGTTTGGTGCTATTGCTGCCTGTTTTCTAAGGTCAGCTTTACTCATTTTCCTGTCTACTAATATCTTCCATAATCTGTTGTATGATACAGCCATAATATGCCCTCCATCATGCATCAAAAACTTACAAAATTCCACAAAATATTATACCACAGCCATTCTCTGTCTTCAAGAAACTTTCGCACAACCTTGCGAGGTTTTATATTCCCATCACCCCATACTCCCTCAACATCCTTTCAAACAATCTTGAATCAAATGGCTCCGTACTTGTTTCATACGTAATCATCAAATTCTTCCCTAACACCAATCCCTGTCGTTCATACATCCTAAGCTTCTTAAGTGCCTTCCTACAGTATTCTTCATCATCCATCATTCCAAAATGTTCAAGGATTATCTCCCTCCTATTATTCACGTCCAATATCTTAAAATCAGGATACACTATTCCATACCTCTCTAATTCGTAGGGTTCTTCATATCTGTAAGGAATTCCTTCTTTATTCAACTTATCTGCTATTATCTTTTCTGTTTTGGAACGCACTCGCTCTCCCCTGTCAGAATATATCTCTGGATAGTCCTCCGGAAATTCTTTTCCCTCATAGGTAACGCTTTCCCACATTTCTCTATACATCTCATCACTTAACACCATAGGTGCAAAACATTCTCTTTTCGCCCTTGGCATAGAGTCATATACCTTTTCCAGCTCAGTAGACTTTAAAGCTTCTATTGTTTTGTCTATTTCCTTCTTTCTCTTTATGCATGTAACCAGAAGCTTCTCACAGTATTCTCGCTCGATTATCTTAACTGCTAGCTCTCGCTCTTCTTTTCTTAAGTATTTTCCATTTGGGGATTTTGTCTTTTCTAGATTTTCTTTTTCTTGATAGTAGAATTGTTTTGATTTTTTACACATAGAAACTCTGATGCTCCCTTTGGGAGCTCTTTTGATAATACTTTCTGCGCATGTGATTATGTTTCTTAATCTTTCACTTTCTTTGAGCAATTCATGTAGTAATTGACTCATATTTCACCTTCTTTCTTTTACTTATGATGGGCATCAGAAGAATTGTTTGGATATTACGGAGAATCACGAAGAATAACACTTATTATATGTACTGTGAGCTGAATAGACTGGTGATTATTCCACTGATTTGGGAAGCTTTACGGATATAACTTGGCTACCCACTGGTTTATCCGTACTTTTTCGACTGACACAGCTATTAACTTTAACTAGTTTCTACAGATTTACGGATTTCTACACCCAACTTGCTTTTTTATCCGTAAATTCTAGTAAGAAACTACCGGGGAATTGACTCACCACACTTATTTTACGGATAATTCACTTACTTCTCCTATATCCTCCGTATTAGCAACCTCCGCCACTGTCACGAAGCAACAATCACGCCTAATTTCGCCTCAGTTTTACGGATATCTAGCTAGCTTCTTACACATCCTCCGTAACAACAACCTCTGACCCCCGCCATTAAGCATCTAACACGCCCTATTTTACCTCAACTTTACGGATATCTCATCACCCCCTTATATATACTCCGTATTCTCACCTTCAAACCATCATTAAACTTGTGAATTTCTGGAATCTACCTATGATTTGTACAGATACAATAAAGATTTTTGACGTTTTGTATGAATTACAAGAACAAGTATAGGATAACAAGCCAACCTACAGCTTGTCAACAAGAAAAATTAATGGATTCTACCTCCACTCTTGACAGAGAGCAAAAAAATACCCGAAGAGTGCAAGCACTCTCCGGGATTATAATTTAAGTTATTAACTTAAGATGGTTCTATCAACGATAAATCTTAGATTACTCGATGATAGATGCAACTCTACCTGAACCTACTGTTCTACCACCTTCACGGATAGCGAAAGTAAGACCCTGAGCCATAGCGATTGGGTGGATGAGCTCGATAGTCATCTCTACGTTATCACCAGGCATACACATCTCAGTACCAGCTGGAAGGTTACATACACCAGTTACGTCTGTAGTTCTGAAGTAGAACTGTGGACGGTAGTTGTTGAAGAA
>JAGAQX010000147.1 GCA_017622535.1 Lachnospiraceae bacterium
ATTATTAGCAGTTATTCTTAGTGCCTATATAGTAGACCTGTTAACCGCTAACTTCATCAGTTGGACAATACGTGGTTACATTTTAATTCCAGTTTCCTTTACCATGCTTTACATAGTCACAAAAGCACTTGGATTTAAAAAGGGAGAAGTTGGAACCTTCTGGTGTTTGTTTGTATTCCTAGGTGCGCTTAGTGTTATTACAACCTTGTGCATTCCGGAGTTATCGTACCTATTTGTTGCTGCATTCATCCTACTAAACATAATAGAATTATTCATTGCATACACAAAGGGAGTTATTCGAACAATTTTCGTATTACTTATCGCAATTCCAGGTGGTGCTTACATCACAGCCTTATTCGCTACTTGGCAAGTAATTGCTTACGCAACTGTTGGACTCACACTATTCGGTGCATTATTCTTAATTCTCATGCCTGCATTTGGTGTCATCTATCATGGTGTAAATGCTGCCATAAAATCTGTGTGCAAGGAAGAATTCAGACCGAATCTAAATCCGACTGGTCCAGACGCTTAATAATTGCAGTCTCTACCATATGCTCTTTAATTTCTTTAACCTCTATATGAATTTTATCTACGGTTAATTTTATATCTGTTCCATCCGCTGGGATACATCCCAGTGAATGGAACACTAATCCATTAAAAGTGTCGTATTCTTCATCTGATAATGTTATCCCTATCTCTTCCGATATTTCCTGAATCGTGGCACTTCCATGTACCTGCCAACAGTCTTGTTCAAGTGGTTCAATTCTTGAAACTTCATTTTCTTCGTTATCATCCACTAGATTCCCTACAAGCTGCTGCACTAAATCATGAATAGTAATAATTCCTGTCATACCACCATACTCATCCAACACAACCGCCAGCGTATATTTCTCTTCTTTCATATTCCGAAACAACGTATCTGCCCTCACTGTATCCGGCACAAAATGAGCATCGGAAACTGCTTCCTTCATTACATTTTCTCTGCTCTTATCCTCTAAACGAAAATACACCTTTGTGTCCAAGATACCCACAATATGGTCCGCCGATTCCTCACAAACCGGAAACTGAGTATGACGACTGTTATAGATTAGTTCGCGCCACTGTTCCATAGAGTCCTCTATGTACAAAATCTGTACATCCTTTCGATGTGTCGCAATCTCCTCTGCAGCAATATCATCAAACTCAAATATATTCTGAATCAGCTGTTTTTCTTCTAAATCAATGGTTCCCTTTTCACTTCCTACATCCACCATCATACGAATTTCTTCTTCGCTGACATTCTCTTCCTCTTGGTTAGGATCGATACCAAATAGTCGTAGTATGCTATTAGTTGAAAAGGTTAAAAACCATACAATCGGTGCAAACACCCGAGCTATTGCACTAATCAAGCTGGACAACCCCAATGCCAAAGTTTCTGCTTTGCGCATAGCCACCTGTTTAGGCACAAGCTCACCAAAAACCAATGTAAAATACGACAAAATAAGTGTTGTAATCACAACCGCTATGCTCTCGAGCAAGCCCGGTGAAACCTTTACACCCATTTCAATTAATCCACTCACTAATACGCTAGAAAAATTCTCTGCAGCAAAGGCACTACCCAAGAATCCAGACAGAGTAATTGCCACCTGTATAGTAGCCAAGAACCTTGCAGGCTCACTGGTTAGTCTCGCAAGTCGCATTGCCCGCTTATCTCCCTCTGCCGCCATCCTTGCCAGCTTGTTGTCATTCATGGAAATAACAGCAATTTCCGCACAGGCAAAAATTGCATTTAATGCAATCAACACCACTTGTAACAAAATCATAAAACTAATCGAGTCATCCAAAGTATTTACTTCCTCCGCTTTCACAATCGCCTTTTTCCATTGTTGCTTTTCCTACTCCTCTATGAATATTCTATGCATTATTGTAACAATATGCGATTGCTGTGTCTATGAAATGCGTTCGACGTTTTTAGTGCCGTTTCGCAATTCCAACAATAAAAGAACCTTCCTGGCGCGGAAGGTCCTTCTAAACGTATACTCTATGAAAATAATTGCTCTTTTTCTAAAACTTCATCCAAAATTTTAAGAATCCGGCTCAAATCCTGCCGCATCTCCTGGCGACTCTGTTCTAACCGCTTCTCACTATACATATTCTTCGTAACTTCAAAGGAATCCCTACCGTTATTAATAGCAATATAAGCAATACCATCCTTAAAACTAATATTCGTATATCCTTGTGCATATTGATCGGCTTCAATAATGTTTTCCATGAACTGTGGTGTCAAAATATAAAACGCCATTTCCTCATCTGTTGTCTTTACTTCAAACTGCTCGTTAAAGGCTGTACTTTCCAATTCAACCACACTTTCCTTGGACTCAAATCCCAAAGACTTTGCCGCTGACTCAAACAAATCATCCATAAAGCCTTTTTTCTTTTTGGGATTCTTTCGCTCTTTAATTTTCACATAGCCCTTCATATCCTTTCCTAATGGTATACGCACAAATGGCCCCTCAAAAACCGTAACCCATGTTGTCCTCCGATCACCATCACTATCTCGATACTCTTTTTCATATTCCAATTCCAAATCACAATATACCAATTCGTGACCCTTGTAAGAACCTTTGATGTAGTCAGAGCCTGTAATTCTATCATATCCCGGCATAATCCCAGATGCACGGATTGCTTTCTCATTTAACTTGCTACTTGGGTCGTACTCAATAATATCAATCTTCTCTGCGATAATAGGCTTTGCCACCTGTTCTCCAATATAATTCTTTAATTCCTTTTCTGCCTTTTTATGAACATTTTCACCCTTGAAGCGGTATATCTGACCTGCAATTCCTAACCCGCCAAAAAGAATCACAAAAAGCGGAGCTTCTACTCCCATGGAAATAAATGCTGCCACCAAACAAAAAAACGAACCAAATGCTGCAAAAAACCACAAGTTACATAGGTTTTTTGCTTTCTTTTGTCTTTTACGAATTTCTTTTATAATTGTCTTATTATCCATCACGTATCTCCCTCTCACTCATTCAGGCAAATCTTATGTCACTTGAATTATATTTCATTTTAAGCATATTACATCATAAAAAAACATAAAGATATTATATAAAATTCCTGCTCGTTTATCAATCAACGAAACCTTACATTTTCTTAATTTGTGCCCTGTCAAGTTGCGACGCTGTCGAATATCGTCAGGGCAATTGCTCGAAAAATCTCACAATTTTTTTGTTGACAAACAAAAAACGCAAGAATATAATGACACAAAACCGATGAGAAAGAGTAAGTAAGTCATATCCCTTTTTCCACAGAGAGCTGTAGGTGGTGAGATTACAGCGAAGAATATAGGACCGAATGGACTTTCGAGGGC
>JAGAQX010000148.1 GCA_017622535.1 Lachnospiraceae bacterium
CAAAATACAAAAGAGACGATTACAAACTGTAATCGTCTCTTTTAAAAAACTCATGTATCTATTTTATTCCGATTCATTGGAATTCAGTTTTCCAACTTGTACCCTCTTATATACGATATATACAGAAGCTACCACCACACAAATTGCCGCTAACAGCTGCGATGTCTTGAAATTCATTCCAAACAACATAAGAGAGTCGGTTCGCAAACCTTCAATCCAAACTCGTCCTAATCCATAGCCCCAAATATACATGGCAAACATCTCGCCATCAAACTTCTTATACCTCCTGTATAAGAAAATAACTAACAGTACAATCAAATTCCATACCGATTCATAAAGAAAGGTTGGATGAACCTGAATAAACTCTTTGCCGTCCACAATCAAAACATTATCTATCATTTCCTGCGTAATAATCCCGTTGTTCACTGTGCTCAACAAATAATTCTTGTTTCCAAACCAATCTACCGGAATTGCCATTGCAAACAAAGAATCCGTATATCCACCAAAAGCCTCTCGATTAAAAAAATTGCCCCATCGGCCCATAATCTGACCAATCAGTAATCCCATGCACATCGTATCCAACATTAACATGGTATTCACTTTTCTAATTTTTGCAAAAATAATCAATGTAATAATACCAGCAATAATACCACCATAAATCGCTAGACCACCTCCACGTATATTGAACATCCCAGCAATAGTTTCTCCTACCGACTGACCTTCTTTAACGAATTCATCCAAGCTAAAAATCACATAATATATTCTTGCACCAAGTATTGCAGGAACCACCATCCATAACATAAAATCTAGATAAAGCTCCGGATCTTGTTTGGTACGTTTCGCTTCCTTCGCAACCATTATATATGCTAACACAAAACCTAACGCAATAACGATACCATACAATCGCATTTCAAAATTACCAATATGAAAACCACTAATTACTTTTTCCAATTCAATTCCCAAATTAGGAAAACGTATTTCATACATCGGAATCCCTCCTTGTTATATAAACATACATGATTCATCTGTATGCTTCGAAATTGTATCATTTCAATCTAATACAATAATCCACCTCTATTATACGTTGAACTTAAACAATACAACATCGCCATCCTGTACAACATACTCCTTACCTTCTGAACGAACAAGTCCTTTTTCTTTTGCTGCAACCATAGAACCATTTTCAACCAGGTCCTTATAATTCACAACCTCTGCACGGATAAACCCACGCTCAAAATCTGTATGAATCTTACCTGCTGCCTGTGGTGCTTTAGTTCCTCTCTTGATGGTCCATGCTCTTGTCTCATCCTCTCCAGATGTAAGATAAGATATTAAGCCCAGCAATGAATAGCTTGCTCGAATCAGCTTGTCTAATCCCGACTCTGAAAGCCCCAAATCCTCTAAGAACATCTTCTTCTCATCATCCTCTAATTCAGAAATTTCTTGCTCAATCTGTGCACATACAGCAAATACACCAAAATTGTATTCTTCCGCATATTCCTTTACTGCTTTTACGTACTCATTATCCGTTGCGTCATCTGCAAGCTCATCCTCTGCTACGTTAGCAGCAAAAATAACTGGTTTACCAGTCAAAAGATTATAGTCCGCAAACCAAGCTTCCTCATCCTCGCCATCCACTTCAAATGTAATTGCAAGCTTACCACTTTCTAAATGATCCTTAATGCGCTTCATAAACTCCACTTCTTTTGCAATATCCTTGTTGTTATTAGCCGCACGGGAATTCTTTGCAATTCTTCTATCCAAAATCTCAATATCTGAGAAAATGAGTTCAAAATTGATGGTTTCAATATCACGAAGTGGATTGATACTTCCATCTACATGCACAACATTCGTATCCTCAAAGCAACGTACAACATGCACAATTGCATCCACCTCTCGAATGTTAGATAAGAACTGATTACCTAAACCCTCGCCCTTCGAAGCACCTTTTACAAGACCTGCAATATCTACAAATTCGATTACTGCCGGAACAGTTTTCTTCGAATTATACATCTTTGTTAATACATCTAATCTCTCATCTGGCACTGGAACTACACCCACATTCGGGTCAATCGTACAGAATGGATAATTTGCCGATTCCGCTCCTGCTTTTGTCAATGAGTTGAATAATGTACTCTTTCCTACATTAGGAAGTCCAACGATACCGAGTTTCATAATATATCTCCTTTATATGTAATGTTTATTTTATAAAACAATGTAACAATTCATATCACATAAAATGCAATGCAAATGCACATTTGGATAAAGTATAACATAAACATGGCAAAAACTCAAAATTTTTCTATAGAAAGAACTATATTAAAAAGAACTATATCTTATTATACAAGACAAAATAACAAATTTGTTTTTGGAAATATGTGTTTCTATACATTTCTTCATTTATGCAAAAAATATTTTCACAAACATTCTTGATTGTATATTTAATTACATTTTTTACAACTAAAAAGATTGTTTGAATCTAACAAAAGGAGAAACGATTATGGATACAAATACTTGTTGTTCTTGTCCTGAAACATTGGCAATGGCATCCGTACCAAAACAAAACTGGTGTGAACCATACGACTATAAGACTGCTCTCATGGAGGGAACCATTTTTCCATGTCTGAATCTTCCATTTTTCAAGGCCGAAACCGGTGATAGCACATTAAACACCGCCACTATCTCAGCAAATTCGGAAGAAAACGAGCGAGAACGAATGATGACCGAGCTTTCTACTATAAGCTTTGCCATTAACGACTTAACACTTTATCTGGATACACACCCAAAATGTCAAAACGGACTATCTCTATTAAAGGAACTGCTTAAAAAGCGATTGGAGCTTTTAGCAGATTTTGCTGATAAATTCTATCCTCTCACACAAATTTCTATGATTACCGGAGATAAAGATGCCGAATGTTATGGCTGGGGCGAAGGTCCTGCACCTTGGGAAGGAGGACTAATCTAATGTGGAGCTATGAAAAACGATTACAATTTCCAGTAAAAATCAAAAATACTTGTCCAAAAACCGCACAGTTAATCATCAGTCAGTATGGTGGACCAGATGGCGAACTTGCTGCCTCTATGCGCTATCTGGCTCAGCGATATACTATGCCTATTAAGCAGGTTGGCGGTTTACTCACTGACATTGGTACAGAAGAAATAAACCATATGGAGATTATATGCGCTATGGTATATCAGCTAACAAAGCATCTAACACCGGAACAAGCAAAAACTGCAGGATTTGATGCTTATTATATTGACCATACCACCGGCCTTTGGCCTCAAGCCGCCGCCGGTATTCCATTTACTTCTTTGGAGTTCCAGTCAAAAGGAGATGCTATCACTGACCTTTATGAAAATCTTGCCGCAGAACAAAAAGCAAGAACCGTCTATGATAACTTATTAAGAGTGATTGACGATCCAGATGTACGGGCACCATTAAAATTCTTACGTGCTAGAGAAATTGTGCATTTTCAACGATTTGGCGAAGCTTTGGAAATGACAAAGGATAAATTGGATTCTAAGAATTTCTATTATTACAATGCAGAATTTGATAAAGGAATATACGATAGAGGAATGTAAAGGACAGAAGTTTATTCACCTTCCAATATCTACAAATCACAAAAGGATGCTATGCACACTTGCACACATAGCATCCTTTTTTCTCTTCAGCTACTTAAATGAAGTCTTATTCATCCCAGTTGTGGTAAACCGCTTGCACGTCATCATCCTCATCAAGCAAATCTAAAATCTTATTCATTTTCTTAATGTCTTCGTCAGAAGTAAGCTCTACATAGTTTTGTGGAACCATGGTTACTTCCGCGGAAGCCATTGCAATTCCTTCTTTTTCTAATGCCTCACGAACAACAGAAAAATCATCTGGTGCTGTAAGAATTTCAAAGCTATCCTCTTCTTCTGCAAAATCTTCTGCTCCTGCATCTAATGCAATCATCATAAGGTCGTCTGCTTCCATATCGCATTCTTCCTTATCAATAATAATCTGTCCCTTTTTATCAAACATAAAGGATACACAACCAGTTGTTCCAACATTACCACCACCCTTGGTAAATGCATTACGCACATTGGAAGCGGTACGATTCTTATTATCTGTCAAAGCATCGACAATAATAGCGGTTCCATTTGGTCCATATCCCTCGTAGGTAATACCAACATAATTAACTGCACTTGCATCTCCCGCTGCCTTCTTGATACCACGCTCAATTGTATCATTTGGCATATTATTTGCCTTAGCCTTAGCAATAACATCACGAAGCTTAGAATTGTTATTTGGATCTGCTCCGCCTTCCTTCACTGCCACAGCAATTTCTCTACCAATAATTGTAAAAATCTTGCCCTTTGCAGCATCATTCTTTTCTTTTTTATGCTTAATATTCGCAAACTTTGAATGTCCTGACATCTTCTTAACTCCTATCTCTCTTGTAATATTCACGCGGGTTTATTGTATCACTATGTTATTTCTTTTTCAAGTAGCACTTACTGAATACCCTATATAACACTCTTACCATATATCCTATATAAAATTTATTCAATTTGAGTACCTTACATCTCCCTTTCATTCCATCTTTTTACATTTTTTAATAAAAACTACATAAAAGGACTAGTGAGAACAAATGTTTTGTGGTACACTATATCTAGGTGTATTTTCTCATCAGTTTGGATACTACACACTATAGCTTGATAAACACATTCGAATGAGGTGATAACATGAAGATATTACTCATCTTAATAATGATTATGGCTGCAATCATGATTGTTACATATTTCATTGCTGCCATTTCACGAAAGCACAAACTATTAATCGCATTTCGCGTCACCATGCTAATCTTAATCTTGCTTATCCTAATTACCTGGATTGTAAGTATCATATTGAAGCAACCATTCCATATATTACTCGGTTTGGCTATCATTTTTATTATTATGTATGCATATTCCTAAAGAACAACTTGTCATTTGTCAACGTTGTTCTTTTTTTGAAAAAAGAAATGGCATCCACCCTATAGGGAGAATACCATTTGAAATGAATATTCCTGATTATCTGTTGTGATGTGATATTGTCCATGGTAATCATCAATAATATCAAATACATTTTGCAATCCAATGCCATGTTTTTCCTTATCAGTCTTAGTAGTCACAATTCGTTCTTCTTCCTTCTGTAAAGCACCAGCCATAGGATTCTTTATTTCACAATAAAACACTCCCTCTGTTTGTCCAGTGCGAAGAATAATATATCGATTCGCTTCTATTTTTTGATTGGCCTCGATAGCATTATCAATTAAATTCGAAAACAATATACAACAATCCACTTGCTTCATGTTACCAAACCACGAAAAATCACCTTTTAATGAAAGCACAATGTCATATTCTTCCATATTTCCAGCTTTACTGCTCAAAACCATATCTAATAGTTCATTGCCTGTAGCTACCTTGCGAACACTCTTATCTGTAGAAGCTGTCAAGTCACGGAAATAGTGTTCTGCCTTATCATATTGGCCTTGTTTCATCATTTCCTGTATCAACAACATATGATTTTTCCAATCATGACGAAACTTAATCGTCTCCTCCTGTTGTTCCTTATAATTTCGAAACACGGAATACTCTGACTCAAATTCTTCTTTGTACCCTTCGGATAAATGCTTATAATAGGTTGCTTTCTTTCGATGCACAATTGCATATACTACTGATACATTCAACACAATCATAAACACCACCCATACAAATGAGTAAGCCGGTGCATTAACCATACCTTCAAACCATTCTAGTCCCATTACAATCACTGGTGATAAACAACAAAACAACGACAGAAAAATACCCTCTCCAATTGTCAGCTGTATACTTCTTGCTTTTGCAACCCTGGTCTTACTAAGGAAATACAACGTCAGACATAATAATGCATCAGAACTAGAGCCAATCAAAGTAAAAGTTTCTCCCAGACTATTTGTAATGCTAAGACAATCCAATCCCGTCAATTTCTCTATTAAATTAAGAAAAGCTCCCCACTGGGAATATACCAACACCGCTGGCACTACTAAAAATGTTGTCTTAATTTTGCGACTCCTGGTCAACAGTATAGTAGATACAACATAATAAATGCATATACTTATAAATAAAATACTTGGTTGTTGTTCTAACAAAATAGCTCCCATTATATTCAACAACATAAATGTTCCAACTGTAGCTAGAATATTTCGCTTGTTCAGCCTCATATCACAACCAAATAACAGCCATAATATCAGCCATATATCTAATAAGGCAAAGACGTTCATTATTACGGCTATCATCGAAATGATTACATCCTTCATACAATATCCTCTCCCAAATAGCGAAACAACTGTTTCTGATATTCCGACATACGTTTTTTACTAATCGGAAGCATAGCTCCATTGGACAAAACAACTTTACCAGATTGTATTCCTTGATGATGATGAAGATTCACAAGATATTTTCTATGTATACGTACAAACCCTTGCGTCTGTAATTGTTCCTCATACTTCTTCAAACTGTAATCACTGATAAAATACTGTTTCTTCGTATATAAAACCGTATATTTGTCCTCTGCACTAATATACAACAACTCTTGCAACGAAACCATTATTTCCCCGTCTTTTGTTTTAACAATCAGCTTTTTCTTTTTCTTATACTCCGTCTGTATGTCCACAATAAGACTGCGCATTACATCTACTGACAATGGCTTTAGCAAATACCGAAATGCATTCGCTTCATATCCCTTAACCGCATATTCAATATACGCTGTCACAAAAACCAAAAAAATATCAGGATTTATTTCCTTTAATTGCTTGCCAAATGTAATACCATCCATGCCAGGCAACTCCACATCCATCAAAATAACATCCGGAAAACGTTCCCCTTTTTTCTGTATTTGCTCTAACCCTATCTTCAAGCTTTCTGCAGTCGAAAAGCTCTCCCACTCAATTGCATAATCCTGAGATAAATGCTCACATATATCCACTACTCTTGTACTATGTTCCTTTATATCTTCACATATAAAGATTGTTAAATGATGTTGTTTACCCATTTGTTGCATCCTATAACCTCTAACATGTTATCTTCTTTCTCTGTATATCTGTATAACCAATGCTCAAATTTTTTGTTATACCAAACTATAATTTTAACAAAATTCATTCATATTTTCTATATTTTCCGACGAAACACTATGTTTATCCGACAAATACACACTACCTTTGTTCATCAGAACAAATCTGTTACATTGTATAATACAAAATAAAAACATGCATACCCTATATAACAAAAAAGCGGTGTACTTTCCTTTTATACAACCGCTTCTTTGCAATATTCCTTCTAGAATAATTATTATTTTTTAATTTTCATTGTTTTCTTATAGCCTGTACTAGACTTAAACAACTTTTTGTAAGCATTATATTTGCTCTTTGGAACTTTAATCGTCGCCTTCTTGTTAATTCCTTTAATTGCATTCTTTCCAATGGATGTAATATAAGTAGATTTGATTGTAATCTTCTTAATCTTGCTCTTACCCTTAAAAGCATTCTTGTTAATCTTAACTACTTGATATTTATGCCCCTTCAAGGTAACCGTTTTAGGTATAGTTACTGAGGATTTCTGTTTTACAACTCCTGTTACCATTACAGTTCCTGTTCCATTCAAACCAGGGGTTACAACCTTATACTTCAAGTTGCCAGCTTTGTAGGTTTTTCCCTTTTCTAAATTAGCACCAATTTCATTGACCTCCACAAACATAAGACAATTCACATCTTTGCACCAAGCACCTGACTTAGGAGCATATAATACAGTATAAGTTCCATTCTTTGTTACGGTAAATGAATAGGTTGTAGGGTCAATATTCTTACCACACACTTGCATTGTTAATGTATTGCTTTCTTTACCCTCATCCCACTTCAAATAGGAAAACTCTTCACACAACTTCTGTTCCACTGTAATAGTTACAGACTTACCATCTGCACTTATTGTCTTAGTCGCCTTCACTGCTCCATCTTCTGGAATTGCACCAATCATAACTTTTGTAGTATGTGTAGACTCGCTCTTCTGATAAAGCTCTGTACCACATTCTACATAATATGTGCCCGCTTCTAACAACAACCAGTCATCGCCTGATCCATAATCAATCGTATTCTCCATGATCGGAGTTGCCATACTTTCATTTCCATATACACGGAAAAATTCATCTGCTGCCCAGGTTTTCTCATTTACAGTGGCAGTCTTGATATGCACATAAGATTTCTGTGAAATTGTAAACTTACCATATCGTACCTGCTTTGTCACACCTGCATCCTTATTCAAGCTCCAGTCAAGCTTCCAAGACAATCCAACCACCTGATCATAATTTCTAAGATCTGAAACCTCATACACCTTCACATCCTCAAATGTAGTAGCCTGCACCTCCACTGGCTTACCTGCAAAAACACATAGCAATGCAAAAGCAACTGCCACAATATACTTTTTCATCTTCATCTGTAATCCTCCTATTCTCAAAGATGAAAATATCATAACACAAGAAATGTATATTTCATTTGGTTTCCGACGAAGACTATGATTTAGGCGACAAATCATTTATACCCAAGAAAAAAGCAACTGACATTAGCATTATGTCAGTTGCCTTGCTACTCATATTTGCGATTATGATTCACTCATACAATCGCATTTACTTATCTTTCAAGCAGAATACTTCCACAACCTCACGATTATTTTTTGCTAAAGAAATATCTTCCTGCTGCAATTAAGATACATGCTCCAACTACAGAGATAATAATACTTCCGATAATATTAGTTCCTGATATTCCGATTAATCCAAGTAAGAATCCACCTACAACACCACCAATAATACCAAGAATGATGTTCTTAAGCCAGCTTCCTGATTCGTTCATAATCTTTCCAGCAAGCCAACCTGAAATAGCACCTACAATTAAACTAATCAACAAATTAACAATCATGTTTATCCTCCTTGTAAAACATATAATATTGTTTTATTCTAACATTTTTTACTCCAAATTCAAGTGTTTCGCAAAAATTCGATTCGTAATAGCAAATATACCTGCAAATATGGCAATACTAGCAAGCAAAAGAACCAGCATAAGCATAGTAATAAACAAAAACGGAGATTGTTCTACAAAATCTTCTAGTACAAACACACCACCCATAGATACAATCATTATAATAATGGTTGCAATATAAGTGATAAACATCAATGCAAAATAAGTACCAATGGATGCAAGAATTCTCCACTTACCAAACATCTGTCCTATTGCAATACAGAAATAAAACATCATAAAGCCGATAAATGAAAATACAATACAGCTTAGTATATATAATATAATCGGAATGATATATAGTATCTCGAACACTTCTGCAATCTCAGCAAACATTTCACCGAAGGATTCTCTCATCATTTCCACTTCAAATCCTACATCCCAGTAGCTACCTACGAAAAACAGAACTATACATAGCATCACAACAATCACCGAAAGAAAATACCACAAACCTCCTCCAATTAGCTTTGACCAAAGAATTGTAGAACTTTTCGCCGGCAATGTCCAAGTTAAATAACCACGATCTCCCACCATAGTTGTATAAAACCTTACTACAACTAAAATCTGTGCAGCGAAAACAACTGCCATACTCACATAGTAGAATAATGAACTTGTAATAGTTTGGACAAACATCTTAAAATCTGAATGATATGGCAACATACACATGACTTTCATCAATAACGTAATAACCAACGCTGCCAGGAATGTAATTCCCATAGAAAATCCATAAGACTTTATCTCATTTTTTAATAACTTACCTAACATCGGAACACCTCCCTAAACACATCATCCAAGGACTTATCATAATTCATACGCAAATTATCCACTGAGTCATGACACACGATATTTCCCTGTTTAATCATAATAACATCATCTAAGATATTCTCCACATCCGAAATCAAATGTGTAGATATCAAAATGCTTCCTTCTGGATTATAATTTGTAATAATGGTGTTCAAAATATAGTCTCGGGCGGCTGGGTCTACACCACCCATTGGCTCATCTAATAGATACAAATCAGCCTTACGACTCATAACTAAAATCAATTGTACCTTTTCACGTGTTCCTTTCGACATACTGCGCAGCTTATCATCTGGATTAATTCCCAAATCTGCCAACATTTTGTAAGCAACCTCTTTTTGGAAATTATCATACATTTCCTCAAAGAAATCCAATATATCTTTTACCTTTGTCCATGTACTCAGATAAGTTCTTTCTGGTAAAAATGCTACTCTTGCCTTCGTCTGTGGACCAATAGTTGAACCACAAATACGAATGTCTCCCGAGCTCGGTGTCAAAAGGCCCGCACATATTTTAATAAATGTTGTTTTTCCACTACCATTTGGTCCTAATAATCCTATAATCTTACCAGGCTGCAAATCCAAATTCACCTGGTTTAAAGCAAGCTTATTCCCATAATATTTGGTAAGCGCTCTACATTCTACTAAACTCATCCCTTATCCTCCTCATAAAGCTTTAATAGTTCTATCATTTCTTTCTTCTGATATCCCAACGCTTCTAATTGTTTATAAAAGTACGCTACGTGCGACTGTGCAAGTTCCTTCTTTGTTTCATCAATTAAGTCCGTGTCTTCTGTTATATATCTACCGGTCGTTCGCATAGTATATACCAAATTCTCACGCTCTAACTCTGTCATTGCCTTTTGCATTGTGTTCGGATTCACTCTTGCTTCTTGTGCTAACTCTCTAACAGCAAGTAGCTTTTCACCCGGTTTATAATATCCGGATACAATTCTTTTTTTCATCTCTTCCAATATCTGTGTATATATTGGTCTATCTGATTTCAACTCCCACTGCATACCCCTTCTCCTTTCTTGTATTACCTTGTTAATACAATAATACAATTATTTGTCTCTGTCAATACAAAATTTCTATATAATAATTGCACATACAAATAATTTTGTCGTAATCAACAACTCTAGAATTCTTCATTATTTTTCATTATTAAAAATAGCTGTTACATTCCAGATATTTTCTAGAACATAACAGCTATTATACTTTTTGCTAGCAACACTTTACTATTCTTCTGTCTGCGATATTGAATCTGGTACTTTACGAATTCGCACCTTGGTAATCATACGATCTTGTCGCTCCACCGCGACAAAAGAAAAGCCTTGATACGTAATATGAACATCCTCATTTAACTCTGGTAAATGGCCTAACTCATACAAAATAAAACCATTCACTGTGTCAATATCTTCTTCCGGAAATGTAATCCCAAATAATTCTTCAAGCTCCTCTAACTCTGTACTACCTTTCACACTGTATCCTTCACCCTCTGCAAGCTTCATGATATCAATTTCTTCCTCATCATGTTCATCCAAAATATCGCCAACAATAACCTCGATCATATCTTCCATTGCAACAATGCCTTCTGTTTGACCATACTCATCAACCACTATTGCAATATGACTTTTGTTATCCTTCATTTCATTAAAAAGCTTACTAATTTTCTGTGTTGGGTGAATATAAAATGGTGTACTACCAATCGTTCCCACAAGCTGCTTACTATCTGCAAGATAGGCAATCACTGCCTCCTTTATATGTAATACACCTACAATATTATCCAAATCCTCTTCATAAATCGGATATCTAGAATAGTTGTTTTCCAACATAATATTGAGAGCTTCTGCCACATCAGAAGTGCTTTCAATTCCAATCACCTTCTGTCTTGGTGTCATTACATCTCTTGCTTCCTTATCTCCAAACTCAAATACATTGGAGATCAGCTCCGCCTCATCAGACATAATGGCTCCTTGTTCATGTCCTTCCTCTACAATTGAGAGAATTTCTTCTTCCACCGCCTCTGCCTGATCCTCATTACTTCTTTTTCCAAAAAATAACTTTAAGCTACTGGGCCCACTACCTGCCATAAATTTGATTACCTCATTTCTTTCGTTTTATATTAAAGACTCCCATACAAGTCCTTATTCCATATTTGTGCCTTAGCATAAAACAATTCCAACTATCCTGAATTTATAATGCCAAGCTTATCTTAAGTGCTTTATTCACATTTCCCATAATTTCGTCATCCAAGTGACATACCTTTTCTCTAAGTCTTTGCTTATCAATGGTTCGCACCTGTTCTAACAAAATGACAGAATCTTTTGAAATGTTACATCTACTTGCTGCTAATTCCACATGGGTTGGAATTGGGGATTTATTCTGTCGGCTCGTAATAGCCGCGCAAATTACTGTAGAACTGTGTCGGTTACCAGCTTCATTTTGTATAATCAATACCGGTCTTACACCACCCTGTTCGGAACCAACCACTGGTCTTAAATCTGCATAATATATATCTCCTCTTGAAACTAACAATGATACCACTCTCCAGATAATAAATTCCTGATAAAAGTACAAATATAATATGTAAGTACCGTCTGTTAATCAACAGCTTCATCAGGTATTCTAAGTATTACCATTGTATTCAGAGATTATTCAGTTGGTTCCAAAAGATAATTTTTCTCGCCAGAAAATGCGCCATCTTGATAGAAAACTCTTGGCACTCTTCGATTCACGTCACAAACAAACTCATAATTAAAGCTCGCTGACATATCTGCCAATTCTTCAACAGAAATCGAATTCTTGCCCTGTTTACCAACCAAGACAACCTTGTCTCCTACCTTAACATCTGGTATATGGCTAACATCAATCATCGTCTGGTCCATACAAACGCGCCCTACAATTGGAGCATATTCACCATGCACTAACATTCTTCCCTGATTAGATAGCGCCCTTGGATATCCATCTGCATATCCCACTTCTACTGTAGCAATCATTTTATCCTCTGGTAATGTATAGGATGCACCATAACCAATGGTTTCGCCCTTATGTACCATTTTCACATGGGTAACATGACTAATTAACTGCATTGCTGGATATAGTACACAAGCCTCTTTGTCCATCTCCTCTGATGGATACAATCCGTAGGTTGCTATACCTGAGCGTACCATATCATAGGTTTCATTTGGCATTTCCATAATTCCTGCACTGTTGGAAATGTGGCGAAGCGCAAAGGAAACACCCTTCTCTTCTAGCCATTGTAACATCTGTGTATATCGCTCGAGCTGCAAATTCGCAACAGTCTTATCCTTCACATCTGCTAAATAATAATGTGTATAAATTCCTTCTACATCCAAACCTGGTAACTGACTAATCTTTACAATCGCCTCTACACTTTCATTCACACAGCCAAAACCGATACGGTTCATACCAGTATCCAGCTTCACATGCACCTTCGCAAGCTTTCCCTTAAATGTTGCAACATCTGACATCACCTTTGCCTGCTCATATGTATAAATCGTCTGGGTTATATCATAATCAATCAATGCCTCAAACAAACTCTCATCTGTATGCCCTAAAATCAAAACTGGCTTATTGATTCCTGCCTTGCGTAGTTCTAACGCTTCATCAATAAAGGCAACACCATAATAATCAGCTAAATCTGTAAGTGCCTTTGCAACTTCCACAGCACC
>JAGAQX010000015.1 GCA_017622535.1 Lachnospiraceae bacterium
CCTGGTATTTTCAACTGTCCTAATATCTTCGGATTTTCTGGGTCAGACAAATCCACAGAGAATAAAGGATCCATATTTCTAAAAGTAACAAAGTATCCAATGTCGCCCATAAAACGTGCAGAATAAATGGTCTCGCCTGGGGCAATGCCAGATATTTTTCCTGTTAGCTTCATATTCCTATCTAAAATATAGAGTACATTTATATCTTCAGTAATTCGAATATCTTCGGTAGCAATATCATTGGTTGTGGAGTCGCTCAAACTGTCATTTGCACTTTTGGCTGTGGCTTCTCCTACCCAGTTAATCGCAACTTCCTCTCTCAATAAGGAGATATTGTTGGCTGGAATTGTGGCAACGATACGTAAGTAGTCGTTGTATTCGCTAAGAGCAAAAGAGCCATACAAATATCCTGCAACAATTGCATTTTCACCAGGAGTCAGTTTTCCTTTTTTATAATCAAGTTTAATAATTTCTGTCTGAGTTACTTTTCTATATAATGTAGCATAGAAGTAAATGGAGGAATCACTGACATACACATCACCGCCATTGGTAGGAATGGCTTTGGTGTCGGTAAAATCCTGTGGGTGTGAAAGGTCTACGCTGGTTACAACATAAGTGGTTTGCATGAAAATGTCACGAGGATAATAAATGTCTTTGCATTCCACTGTTCTTCCATTGATGCTTGGAATATAGTTGGTGTATGGAGTTTTTGTATCTAGATTTGTCTCATGGAAATTACTGATGGTGTATAGATAACCATCACTAATTCTAGAACTCTCATACCAGCCAGACTGTGTTAAGGTTTTTAGTTGCTTTGGCTTTTCTTTATCCTTGATGTTGTAAATGGTAATGCAAGTCTCAGTGGTGTTATTGTCCTTGCTGTAATCTGTCTTTGTGTACATTACAAGGATATAGTCTTTGTAAAGATAAAACTCATGAAACTCCATGAAGATATCAGTATTGTTTTTAATTAGTGTGGATAAATCAATGGTGGACAAAAGCTTTAGATTTCCGTCATCTGTTTCTGTGATTGTAAGCTTTCGGTCATTGTATCCAGTGTCGTTATTGAATTTGGAAATCATCTTATAGATATAAGTGCCATCTGTTTTGATGATATCTCCCTCATCGACAGTCTTTTCCTGGGTATTTGTGGTGGAGAAGTCTTTGCTGGCTGAGGTGTCTTCTGCTGAATCAAGAGAGGCATCCATATCACGGGTTCCGTCGTCGGTTGCATCTCTAGCTGCAGAGTTGATTGTTGCACTGTCAGTAAAGGCTTGTTTTTCTTCTGCCACAGATTCCATAACAGCTCCCGCTTCTGTTGGGGTCTCGCCTCCAACACTTTCAATTTCAGACTCTTCGTAAAACATGCCGTCTTCATTGGTTACCGTTGCAAGACTATCATAGTACTCTTGAAATGCAGCAGTAAGGGTTTCGTAGTATGCATCATAGCTAGAAGGAGATTGTAAGCTGCTTTGCGTTACAAGTGTATTTTCATTATCTACATTGTTGCTTTCATTTTCATCCGAAGCAATTTCTTCCGCAGATTCCATATCCGTATCGTCCAATGCCTCCGCAGCGGATTCCTCATTTGACTGGACAAAGGAGTTGTCTTGCTTGGCAGAATCAGAGGAACGGTTACTTAATGAGATAGCAGTGACACCTCCAATTACACAAAGAGCAATACAAGCCGCAACAGAAAAGCGTCGTACAAAACGGTTTTGTTTGGCTACTTGTGTGGATTCAATAATTCCTTCTTTTCCGACCTGTTTATCAAGCATTTTCTTCATATTATCTGGAGAAATGCTGTCTGGAATTTCAAGGTTTTTTGTATGTTCATCTATTTGTTTCATTAATTCCTGTTCGTTCATGCAAACTCCTCCTTTAAATATTGCGACATTTTTGTCAATGCACGACTTTTGATTGAGCGGATTGTACCCTCAGGGCTTTTGAGCATTTTGGCAGTTTCGCGGCTGTTATAGCCTGCAAATACCATGAGTGACACAATCATTTTCTCGGTTTCATTTAATTTGGAAAAAGCCTTTCTCACATCAAGACGTTCTGCATAAGGTTGGTCTTCTTGAATCATATCTGCCGTATCAGCCTCTTCCTTTAGATGTTCACGGTTTGATACATATACTGCAATTTGCCGTTTGCACTTGGTAGCAAGAATCTGGAATATCCAAGCTTTGAATTTCTCGGGCTTTTTTAGTTTTTTAATCCCCTTAAAGGCGTCAAGGACGGTTTCGCTTATGACATCCTCCGCATCCTGTGGGTTGCCTAATGTATAGTAGGCAAATCGATACATATCTTTATAATAAAGTTCGTAGAGCTTGCAAAAGGAAGCAGAATCGCCATTCCTTGCAAGCAATACATGTGCAATGATTTCTTCCTGGTTCAAATACTATCACCTCGACTTTCTAATTGTTAAAGTAGTGCAAAATTGTCGCTTCAAAAGAGTAGTGACACTAAATGTAAAAAGTGTTGCATAGTTTTCTATTTTTCTATTACTTTTTTGATTTTGTTTTTTAGCGTTTTTTAAGAAGAACGCATTATATGTATTCGACTATAAGATGTTGATAGGTATAATATAAAAAATGCAGACGATAATAATCTGCATTTTACATTGTTATAAATCAAATATAATGTATAAGATTAAGAACGAGAATACTGTTATTGGAATGTCTCCTTCAAATTATCCAGCTTACTGATGATGGTTTTACCGCTGATTGTAGTTTTTGATGGGATGTAGTCATACAGCTTCATAAATTGCTCTCTGTCATTTTTATCTACATAGTGCCTACCTAGTGAGGCATAGGTGCCTGAAATGTCAGTTCCAATATTTAGACAGTATTTCCAAACTGCCACTGCCTTTTCGGGGTATTCTTCGTAGATGCATTCTGCCAGTAAATGCAAATTGCGAATGTAGCGGGAGTAATTTTGGTCGTAAACGGTTAGGAGTTCCAAATTAGCAGGACCATATTCTTCTTTTAGATCCGTATTCGACACTCCGATTAGGTTTAGCATTTTTTTCTCAGATAAGAAACGGATTTCTTTGATATAATTGGAAATCTGTAATTGCTTTTTCTCATCATTTAAGGTAATATCTAGAGGAAGTGTGTTTAGTGGTACCTCGATGTATGGGAGATTGGACAAGTCCTTACGACGGGCACTATTAGCACGGTCCTCACGGGCAAGATAGGATTTGACGCTTTTTTCATCCTTGTTTTTGTTCTTGCGGATATTGTGGTTCAACACTAATATTAAAATTGTAATTGAAGGTAATAATAGGAATTTCATAACTAATCCTTTCAGAAAAGAGGTGTACCGTATGTTTAACTTTAGCAACAAGAAAACAAAAAGAATTATTTCATCTGTGATTGCAATCTTTTTGGTTTTAGTAATGGTAATTAGCTGCATGGTAACATTCGCTGGTTATTAATAAAACAACATTTTGATGAATTATGTTAATGGTGGGGTGTGTTTTGTCGATATATACAAAGCATGCCCCTTTCTGTTATTCAACAATAAGTGCAGCTATCAAAGGGTTCCTCTTATGCATTAATAACTAAGATAAAATGTACAAAATGCTAAGGGGAAAGTCAAGTAATATGTAAAATATGACAGTATTATTTTAGGTACTTGCAAAGATGGTTGTTTGTGATAAAATGTTGTACGTGTAGGTGCGATTATGCATAGATTATAGGCTGCATAAGAGCAAGTAGGTATGTAGATTGTTCGTTTATAATTGATGCAAGATAATAAGTGTCTCGGTTATGGAATGAATATAGAATATTAAGATTAAGGAATGATAAGATGAAGTTAAGAACAAAGAGATTTTTGGGTGCAATTGCATTATTTTTCGTGATTGGGTTAGGAGCCACAACCGCATATCGTGTAGCAATGGCTAAAGACGCGGATAAGCAAACGATTCATGCAGGTGTATACCTGGATGGAGTGTACGTAGGTGGTTTGACGAAAGAAGAGGCTATGGAAGAATATGATCAATTCATTGATGGTATTGAAGATTTGGAAGTAACGTTTACAACTATCCAGGGATCTTATTCGACTACACTGAAGGATATTGGTGTTGAGGTTTCTGTTGAGGATGCGGTGAATCAGGCATACAATTATGGAAGAAAAGGAAACATTTTGTCGCGCTATAAAGAGATTAAATCTTTAGAAGAAGAGAATGTTGTATTGGTTCCAGATAAGAGCTTTGATAAAGAAGTCTTAAAGGAAAAGTTGAATAACGAGACAGCTGAGCTTGTGACAGAGCCTAAGAATGCCTCTATTACACGAGTGGATGGTGAATTTGTAGTTCATCCAGGTGAGACAGGTGTAACAATCAAGGTAGATGATACAGTAGCATTATTAGAGGATGCGTTTACACAAGAGTGGGAACAGAAGGATCTTACCTTAAAGGCAGTTGTAGAAGAAAAAGAACCAGAATATACAGAGGAAGATTTCTATGCAATCGATAGTGTGTTAGGACAGGCTGTGACGAATTATACGCAGGGTAATACTGCGAGAAGTCAGAATCTTGCAACTGGTGCAAGTAAGATTAGTGGAACCGTGTTGATGCCAGGTGAGCAATTTTCTGTATATGATACAGTTTCTCCTTTTACAGAGGACAATGGTTATGCGAATGCTGGTCAGTATGTAAGTAATGGTAAGGAATTAGAGTTAGTTGATGGTCTTGGTGGAGGTATCTGCCAGGTTTCAACAACTTTATATAATGCTATTTTGAAAGCAGAATTGCAGGTAGACGAGAGATATCCGCATTCCCTTACAGTAAGCTATGTGAAGCTTGGTATGGATGCTGCCATTGCAGGAGACTACATGGATTTCAAATTTACTAATGATACAGAATATCCTATTTATATTGAGGGATATGCCGGTGGTGGTTCTATTTCCTTTGCGGTATATGGACATGATACAAGGCCAGAGAATAGAACAATCAGTTTTGAAAGTAAGATAATTGAGACATATGAACCTGGTGAGCCTGAGGAGATAAAAGATCCGGAATTGGAAAAGGGCGAAAAGAAAACAGAACAGAATGCCTACACAGGATATTATGTGGAATTATGGAAACATGTATATGTGGATGGTGTAGAAGTAGAATGTGTATTAGTTGACTATGGTAGAAGTAAGTATAATGCACAGGCTGCGAAGATTCGTATCGGAACCAAGAAGGTAAAAGATAAGGATAAGGACAAAGACAAGGATAAAGATAAGGATACAACGGAAGGAACAGACACAAGTGAAGATGGTGGAAGTGATGCTTCTACGGAAACGCCAACAGAGGCACCGTCAGATGCTACAACAGAAGCGCCAACTGAGACACCAACTGAACCGACCGAAGGAGAGTAAGAATGAGAACTGGTAAATTACCAGAGCATACATTCAAACGTTCTGTAATTAATCCGATTCGATACC
>JAGAQX010000149.1 GCA_017622535.1 Lachnospiraceae bacterium
AATTTGCTGCGGAAATTAATGGTAAGAACGGAATTTTTTCACTGGGCAGTATTCATCCTGAAAATGAGAACATTCGAGAAAAGCTAGAATATATTAAATCCCTTGGTTTAAAGGGGGTAAAGTTACATCCTGACTATCAAGGACCTTATATTGATGACGAAGGCTATCTTGAGATTATTCGCGGATGTATTGACCTAGATTTGATTTGTGTCATTCATGCAGGACTGGATATTGGAAAACCTTATCCAATTCACTGCCCACCAGACCGAATGTACATGGTTTTACAAAATGTGCTTAAAGATTGCACAAAAGATTCTAAAATTATTCTTGCCCACATGGGCGGCTACCTACAGTGGCAGTTGGTAGAGGAATGTCTTGTAGGACAAAATGTGTACTTTGACCTAGCATTTTGTAAAGATGTGATTGACCGGGATGTATTGATTCGAATTATTGAAAATCATGGTTCAGACAGAATACTATATGCTACAGATTCACCTTGGGCAAAGCAGGATGATATGGTGGAGTATGTGAAAGGGCTGCCGCTGGATGAGGAAGATAAAGAGAATATCTTTTATAAGAATGCAGTGCGGTTATTAGAAAGTTATTGAATGAAAGTCATCTTTCATTCAATAACCATTCAGCTATATCATAAACTTCTATTCCCTCATATGTGTATCTCGGATGTTTTGTTCGGGCAATAATTATTTTAGGATAAGCATCTTTAATTTGCAATAGTGGTGTATATTCCCTTTCAAATGTTTCTTGGTTCGATATATTGTCACTAACCTGAATATATATTTTTTCATCTCCTCGTTGAGCAACAAAATCGATTTCCTTTTGATAAAGTTTCCCCACGTATACATCATATCCTCTGCGTAATAATTCTACACACACTATATTTTCATAAGCTCTCCCATAATCCATATTACGACTACCTAAAATTGCATAACGTATTCCTGTATCACACAAATAGAATTTATCAGAAGTCTTCAAATACTTCTTCCCTCTTATGTCATACCGCTTAATATCATAGAAAATAAAGGCATTACAAAGATACTCGATATATCTCCCAATTGTCACATGATTGGTTATCACTTCATTGGTCGTTAATATACCGCTAACTTTATTAGGTGATGTTAAGTTACTGATATTATCCATCAAAAACTCACTCAGTTGGCGAAGCACCTGTGTATCAGCCAAATTATATTTCTGTACTAAATCTCTATTGACAATCGTTTCATATACCTCTTTGATATAGGTCACTCTATCTAAATCTGTATGGTAAGCATATGATCCTGCCAATCCACCTTTCACAAAATATTCTTCAAATAATCTGTCAACGTCCTTCACATCATCATAATATTCACAGTATTCTTTAAAACTAAATGGAAACATATGCATTTCAATATATCTGCCAGTGAACAACGTTGCCAAATCAGCACTTAATAAAAACGCGTTGGACCCTGTTATATAAATGTCATACTTCCTCTTAGCATATAAACTGTTGATTGCCAATTCAAAATCCGGACACATCTGTACTTCATCCACAAAAAGATAATTTCTCTTATCTTTATCATACTGTTCTTCAACATATTTGTGTAAAGCATGATATTCCTTTATATCTTCAAATGCCAAATCCATATAATCAATAAAAATAATATTGGCATCATCAAATTCTTTCTCCAAATAATCACTATATGCCTGCATAAGATTAGATTTACCACAACGTCTGATTCCAGTAATAATCTTTATATCAGGCGTATCCTTCAATGCTTTGATTCTTTCCAAGTATCGTTCTCTTACTATCGTCTTCACAAAACCACCACTTTCGAAACTTTAAAAATTTTATTATTTTGAAACTAACATTAGTATATCATAAATTTTACATGGTATTCAATACCTACTTTCGAAACTTTAAATTTTTTTCAATTTCGAAAACATACTTGTCTACTTGAATAATCGTCACATAAAAATACGCCTAAAACAAATCATTGTTTTAGGCGTATCTCTTTGCAATTAGATATCAACTACTCATCCATCGACTTTGGATTTGCATTCTCATACTTATAGAAATAATATTCCAAGTCAAAGTAGGTCTGTTCATCGCTCTCGCCAGTAATCTTCCAGTTGTCCTTCTCATCAAGGTTCGGAAAATACTTATCTGCCTGATAGCTGTAATCAATCTTCGTCACATGGGCGGTGTCGCAATATTCATACAACATCTCATACACAGTCTCACCACCAATGACAAAAATGTCGTTGCTATCATATTGCTTCAATTCTTCAAATAACTCTTCCTTAGAATGCACTACTACTGCATCTTTCACTGTATAATTCTCATCTCTTGATAAAATGATATTCTTTCTTCCCTTCAATGGCAATCCGTTGGGAAACTCTGCCAAGGTCTTTCTGCCAAGTACCACCACATGTCCCATGGTGGTCTCTCTGAAAAATTTTTGATCTTCTGGGATTCGCACAAGGAGCTTGGTTCCGTTGCCAATGGCCCAGTTGTTATCTACTGCAACTATTAACTGCATATCTATGTCCTCTCTTTACATACTGACGTGGTTTCAAACCGTCTACTATTCTATATTCGTTGTGTCAGCGGAACAAACCAACGCAGGCACGCTCTCGCTACGGCTGAGTGCGTAGCAGTACTAAGCTCGACATAGTCTCGCTAAGTGCTGACGGACTCAGACGTACCTGCTTGTTGGTATTTGTTCCACTAACACAATCTAATCTACACTTTTAACGGTTTGAAACCACGAATCTACTTCATCGATTATTATACTGCGATTGGTATATTCTTAATCTGTTCACCGGCCTGGTAATCTTCAATGATGATGTCATCGGTTGTGAACTGATAGAAATCTTTGATGTCCGGATTCAAGCTAAACTTAGGTGCCGGATAGGTTGGACGCTTAATAAGCTCCTTCACAATATCGATGTGTCTGTCGTAAATGTGGGCATCTGCAATGACGTGTACTAGTTCACCTGGTTCCATATCACAGACCTGTGCCAACATGTAGACGAGTACTGCGTACTGCACCACATTCCAGTTGTTGGCTGCCAGAATATCCTGAGAACGCTGATTCAAGATTGCATTTAAGGTCAGCTTATCATGTCCCGGTTTCTTGGTCACATTAAATGTCACACTGTAAGCACAAGGATAGAGATTCATCTCGTGCAAATCCTGGTGCACATAAATGTTGGTCATAATGCGTCGGCTATATGGATTGTTCTTAAGGTCGTAGATGACTCTGTCTACCTGGTCCATCATGCCCTCTTTGTATTGGTGCTTTACACCCATCTGATAGCCGTATGCTTTACCAATGGAACCAGTCTCATCTGCCCATTCATCCCATACGTGACTCTTCAAATCATTGATGTTGTTGGACTTCTTCTGCCAAATCCAAAGCATCTCATCCACCGCAGACTTCACATAGGTCTTTCTAAGGGTTAACGCTGGGAATTCCTTGGATAAATCATAACGATTTACCACACCAAATTGCTTAATGGTGTAAGCAAAGGTTCCATCCTCCCATTTTGGTCTTACCTTTTCTCCCTCTGTACTGTATCCATTCTCAATAATATCGGTACACATTTTAATAAATAAATCGTCTGCGTAGCTCATGTCTTCTCT
>JAGAQX010000150.1 GCA_017622535.1 Lachnospiraceae bacterium
GCTGAATAAGCTAAAGATTCGCTTAGAGGCTAACGTGAATTTTGACATTGCAATGGAGCTAACCTTGCTTACAATAAAGGAGAATATGTAAATGGTAGAAGTAGTAGGAGTTCGTTTTAGAACGAATGGAAAGATATACTTTTTTGCACCAAATGGAATTGAATTAGAGGTGGGCGATGCAGTGATTGTGGAAACCGCCAGAGGTGTGGAATATGGTAAGGTGGTATTAGGGAAGAGAGAAATTGAAGAAGGTAATATCACATCGTCTCTGAAACCAGTAATCCGTAAAGCAACTGCTGAGGATGACAAGAAGAATGAAGATAACAAGAAGAAATGTAAAGATGCATTTAACATTTGCTTAGAGAAGATTGCAAAGCATGGATTGGAAATGAAGCTAATTGATGTGGAGTATACTTTTGATAATAACAAGGTGCTGTTTTACTTTACTGCAGACGGAAGAATTGACTTCCGTGAGCTAGTTAAAGATTTGGCAGCTGTATTTAAGACTAGAATCGAGCTTCGTCAGATCGGTGTTCGTGATGAGACTAAGATTCTTGGAGGCATTGGTATCTGTGGTAGAGAGCTTTGCTGTCACAAGCACTTGTCAGACTTTGTGCCGGTATCCATTAAGATGGCAAAGGAGCAGAATTTGTCCTTGAATCCAACAAAAATTTCTGGTGTTTGTGGACGTTTGATGTGTTGCTTAAAGAATGAGCAGGAGACTTATGAATATTTGAATGAAAAGCTTCCGAATGTGGGAGATTTTGTAAAGACCAATGACGGATTTAAGGGAGAGGTACAAAGTGTTAGTGTGCTTCGTCAGAAGGTTAAGGTTGTTGTCGAGCTGGATAATGGAGATAAGGAAATCCGTGAGTACGTACCAGAGGAATTGAAGTTCAAGACAAAGAAGCGTCGCAATAATGATAAACTAAATGATGAAGAATTGAAGGCATTAGAGGCTCTTGAGAAAAACGAGGGCGGATCTAAAATTGATTAGTGTTGTGTATAAAGCAGTTTTAAAAAAGTGTTAATTATATGAAATTTTCATAGATTCGTTTGTGACGTTATGAGAATAGCTGAGGTATATATGATATACGAGGACGAAAGAATCGATGATTTACAGTGCAAGGGATATCAGATTATCCAGAAGCCAAAGGGTTTTTGTTTTGGCATCGATGCTGTATTGTTATCTGGTTTTGCAAAGGTTAGGCGTGGTCAGAAGGTACTAGATCTTTGTACAGGAAGTGGAGTGATTCCTATTCTGTTAGAAGCAAAAACAGAAGGAGCTGCATTTACTGGCTTAGAGCTACAGGAAGAATATGCAGATATGGCAAACCGAAGCGTAGCGCTGAATCATCTAGAAGGCAAAGTGAATATCGTATGTGGTGATGTGAAAGAGATAAAGAAGCTGTTTGAACCAGCTTCTTTTCAAGTTGTGACGGTGAATCCGCCCTATATGACGGATCACCATGGAT
This sequence comes from Lachnospiraceae bacterium, assembly GCA_017622535.1. Taxonomy (GTDB): domain Bacteria; phylum Bacillota; class Clostridia; order Lachnospirales; family Lachnospiraceae; genus CAG-590. Next base: position 1,476 of record JAGAQX010000150.1, read on the forward strand.
TGCAAAACCTTTATGAGCCAAAGACGATTGCAAGGCATGAGGTTGCTTTATCACTAGAAGATGTGATTGCTGCAGCAAGCTATGTATTGCCGATGAATGGAACATTTTATATGGTACATAAGCCATTTCGCTTAGCAGAGATTTTTCGCGTAATGAAGAAGTATCATATAGAGCCAAAGCGTATGCGGCTGGTGCACCCGTATATAGACAAGGAGCCCAATATGGTGTTGGTCGAGGGATTAAAAGGTGGTAAGGAGCGAATTACGATTGAATCGCCACTTGTGGTGTACAAGGAACCGAATGTGTACACGGAGGAAATTTACGACATATATGGATACGAAAAGTCGTAGAAATGTTGGATGGTATATATAAGTAGAGTGAAAGAAATGAGGATAACATGGCAGGAATGTTGTATATCTGTGCAACTCCGATTGGTAATCTAGAGGATATAACCCTTCGGACATTGCGAATATTAGAAGAGGTGGATTTGATTGCGGCAGAGGATACCAGACATAGTATCAAGCTGTTAAATCATTTTGAAATTAAAACACCTATGACAAGCTATCATGAATTTAATAAGTATGATAAAGCGGCGCAGTTAGTGGAAAAAATGAAACAAGGAATCAACATTGCGTTGATTACAGATGCGGGAACACCGGCTATTTCGGATCCGGGTGAGGAGCTGGTGAAGCAGTGTCATGCAGCGGGAATTGAAGTAACATCTCTTCCGGGACCATCAGCATTTGTAACAGCACTTACCATATCGGGAAAACCGACGAGACGGTTCTGTTTTGAAGCATTTCTTCCACATGATAAGAAAGAACGCGCAGAAGTTCTTGATGAGTTAAAAACAGAAACAAGAACTATTATGTTATATGAAGCACCCCACAAATTAAAGAAGACCTTGAAAGATTTGTATGAAGCGTTAGGAGATAGAGAAATTTCACTCTGTAAGGAGCTTACCAAAAAGCATGAGACCAATTTTCGCACAACATTATCTGGAGCAATTGCTTATTATGAGCAGGAGGAACCAAAGGGTGAGTTTGTTTTAGTTATTCAAGGTATCTCCAGACAAGAACTGAAGGAAGATGAAATGCAAGAAGTTTTATCTATGTCAATTGAAGAACATATGCAGCAATATCTTGACCAGGGAATGGATAAAAAGGAAGCAATGAAAAAGGTTGCAAAGGACCGTGGAGTTAGCAAAAGGGATATTTATCAGGCCTTGCTGTAATTTGTGAAGTTTTTCTTAAGAGCCCTCGAATCTATTGACATTTAATGGAAATGGTGGTATTTTGATAACGCTTTAAACTGCTAAATTATCAGAACGTTAAGTTGACAGAAGGGAAGGGATGTACAAATGAAAGCAACAGGTATTGTTAGAAATTTGGATAATCTAGGAAGAGTAACCTTGCCGATAGAATTAAGACGTAATCTCAATTTGGATATCAAGGATCCAGTGGAGATATTTGTGGAAGAAGACAAGATTATTTTGAAAAAGTATGAGCCGAGTGATGTATTTAACGGTCAGAAAGAAGATTTATTTGAGTACGAAGGTAAGATGGTAAGTAGAGCAACGATTCAGGATTTAGCAAAATTAGCTGGTATAATATAAATAGGAATTTTAAAGAATGAAGAGATGGTTTGTCCTATGTGGGTCAAACCATTTCTTCGTTTATATGAATTTTTTTGAAGAGATTTCTATAAACAAAAAATGTTAAAATAACAATTAATAAGACGCTTGAATTTCTATAAAAAACGTTTGAATTACTGTGAATTTACTTGACATTGAACATAGGGTTTTATATACTTATTGTGGCTGACCTTTATATATAAAAGTGTACTATATACTTTGTTTAAACAGGTTACCATATAATGAAATTTTCACCAGATACAATGTAAGGAATTCATCATACTTTCACATTGATAAAGGCTCTGGAAATTAATGTCCAAGCATGGTGATAATAATATAATTAATAGGAGGATATTTTAACAATGGCAACAAAGGCAAATTACAAACTTGACGAAATCGGTGCTGGTAAAGTTGGTTTTTCTAAGACACGTTCCATCATCGAGGCAGCTTTCTACGGAAACAATGTAGTTAAGGTTAACACATTGAAGGAAGCTTACAACTTAGCAAAGAACTCTCCAGGTACTATCGTAACAGATATGCCTATCTATCGCGGTGAAGAGTTCGGTTTAGACTCAGATGCTAAGGTTTTATTATTTAATGATGGTGCAGTAACAGGTCGTTACGCAGCAGCTCGTCGTATTAAGGGTGAGCCAGGTGTAGATGACGCTAAGTTAGATAAGGTAGTAATGGATGCTGTATACAAGACTCGTTGGGAGACTATGTATCATGCAACATGTTACGTTGGTCTTGATCCAGAATTCATGGTTAAGGCTCATTTATTAATTCCAGAAGGTGAAGAGAACTTACTTTACAACTGGATGTTGAACTTCCAGTATATGTCTGACGAGTATGTTAAGATGTATAAGGATTCTAAGATGGTAGGCGATGGTAAGGAAGCTGATATCTACATTTTCTCTGACCCACAGTGGACACCAACTGAGGCTCCAGACGTTGATTACAGCTGCTTAAGTGACCCATTAACACTTTGCTACTTCGATACAGAGCAGAACTGTGCTGCTATCCTTGGTATGAAGTACTTTGGTGAGCACAAGAAGGGTACACTTACAATGGCTTGGGCTATCGCTAACCGTAACGGATATGCTTCATGTCATGGTGGACAGAAAGAGTACACATTGGAAGACGGATCTAAGTTCGTTGCTTCTGTATATGGTCTTTCTGGATCTGGTAAGTCAACACTTACACATGCTAAGCATGGTGACAAGTATCCTGCAATTAAGGTATTACATGATGACGCTTTCATCATTAATACAGATACATGTGCTTCTATTGCATTGGAGCCAACATATTTTGATAAGACTGCTGACTACCCAACAGGTTGTCCAGATAACCAGTATTTATTATCTTGCCAGAACTGTTCTGCAACAATGGACGAGGATGGAAAGATTCAGTTAGTAACAGAGGATATTCGTAATGGTAACGGACGTGCAATTAAGTCTAAGTTATGGTCTCCAAACCGTGTAGATAAGATTGACGCTCCAGTTAATGCTATCTTCTGGATTATGAAAGACCCAACAATTCCACCAGTAGTTAAGTTAAAAGGTGCTGCTTTAGCTTCTGTTATGGGTGCTACATTAGCTACAAAGACTTCTACTGCAGAGCGTGTTGCTGCTGGTACAGATATGAACGCACTTCGTATCGTTCCTTATGCTAACCCATTCAGAACATACCCATTAGTAAATGACTATGAGAAGTTCAAGAAGTTAGTAGAAGAGAAGAACGTAGATTGCTACATTATTAACACAGGTGATTTCATGGGTAAGAAGTGTCAGCCATCTGATACATTAGGTATCCTTGAAGCAATCGTTGAGAAGAAAGCTGATTTCAAGCAGTGGGGTCCATTCGAAGATATCGAGATTATGGATTGGGACGGATTTACTCCAGACCTTAACGATGCTGACTACAAGGCTCAGTTAAAGAGTGCTATGCAGAATCGTGTAGATGCTGTTGAGAAGTTTGCTACAGCTAAGGGCGGATATGACAAGCTTCCAGATGAGGCTGTTGAGGCTCTTAAGAAGTTAGTTGCTGCATTATAGAATATATAATGTTGTCAATTGACAGAAAATTTAATCTATATAAGTAGACAAAGGGCGATGTGGTTTTCACATCGCCCTTAATAATTGTATAATTATTATAATCTATTCAATATGAAAGGACCGAATATGGTCCTTTTAATTCACTAATTACTTCATTAATCAGTTGTCTTTTAACATATATTTTTTCACTGTTTCAAAGTCAGCCGGTCCCACATCTAGGAATCTTTTGTGAAATTCTTTTTCTGAATAATTATCTAACTCCTGTCGCTGATAGGCATCTTTTATATCCATGATTTCTAAATAACCGATAAAGTAGCTCAAATAATTAGCAGGTGTTTCCACCACATAAGCGTACACATCCTGTGCGTAGTAGCTGTTAAAGCCCTGTTTTTCAAAGAAGTCTCTGGTATCATTTAGAGTCCACCCCTCGTAATTCACACCCATATCGATGCGGGCGCAGAGCGCTAAATTAATGATAATGTCTGCTTGATAAAGTTTGCAGAGTACCTCTCCTTCCAAAGGATAATCTAAAAATTCAAGGGAATTAATTTCTACATAAGTAGCCCAGCCCTCTACATAACCAAGATAATCAAGTATTTGCCGAATATCAGAAGGGTTACTTTCGTTAAAGTATACTGTTTGATATAGATGTCCCGGAAAACCTTCATGTGCCAAGGTTGGAAATAGGTTTCCATTTTCTTCATTTGTAAAAAGGGGATTAATATAAATCGTGTTATTTTTGTAGTCGTCGATGGCTGGAATCATATAAAAGGCTGGGCTTAGGCTTGAAGCAAGACTATCGGGTACATATTTAATCTGATAGTTTGGCTGTTTTTTTAGTAAAGGGTAATCTTCACGAATCATAAGGGAGAGCGATTCTAATATTGCTTCCGGTGAATGGTAGTAGCTTTCTAGAGGGTGCTCACAGTAATAAAAGTATGCTTCCTGATTGGTAAGAGCAGTGTTTAATACAGTACCTAAGGCGTTGGATAGAGCCTGGTCTGTCATGGAAATCATAGTATCGACAGACTTGCCAGAACCAGTTGTATACTGGGCTAAATGTGTATAGTAGTCCTTTCCCTCTGGTAACGAGCAGATGCCGTAAGGGGTATCCTCCTCCATGTAGGATAGGAGGTTAAAGGTATTGTTATGGGGAATATTTTCATTGGTGGAGTTGTCTTTGGTTTGTGAAGATTCCGTTGACGTGGTGTGGTTTGATGCAAGGGAATTTTCTAAATGGTGGATTATCTGTTTGTAGGAGGGAATGACATATTTTTCTACATGTGTTTGGTTTCTTTCTTTGTATTTGCATATTTCTTCTTTAGATAGTGATTTCACTTGTGAAATTCTTTCATTAAAGGTTTCAATGAAGCTATTATCTCCGTTTTGAAAACCAGTGACCATCGCTGTTGTGCTCTCTAGGGCGGTGGCGGTTACAAAGGCAGGTGTTTTATAGCCTAGCTCATTTCGTTTGGCTTCATAAGAAATGATATCCTCGAAATAAGAAGGGATTTGTGTCAATAAATGCAGATAAGTATTTACATCTTCTTCTGTGCGCAATGGATATTCACCAAGGGTAACAGGGAGGTTTGCCTGTACGCCGGAAGTACTGCCAAGTAAGCTTTCGTAAAATGGATATTGTGATAAGCTTAAGCTAGACTGAAGGTAATCAGTTAACAGGGTATGAGTGAATCGTTCTTCTTTTGATAGATTCTTTTGGTTGTAACGAGATAGACAATGGAGAGCCAATTGAGTAGTTGCATCTTTCTCTTTTTTGTTACTGTTTTTTAGATACTCTTCATAAGAGAAGGAAGTAAGCTTTGGTTCCAAAGAGGGAATGTTATAGTTGTCTGGATTTTTCAAAGTATAAGCAGTGGTAACCGAATCGGAGGTTACTTCATAAAGGAAGAGTGATTCTGTAAAGTCATTAAATGTTTTTGCTTTCTCCATGTCCTCTAACAAATTAGCCCGGTAACTGTGGGATTGTGTCGGGTGGATAAAAATGATACCTAAAGTGATTAAAAGAGTGCAGCAAAGTATGATAAGTAAAGATAACCAAGAAGACTTCTTCCTTGTTTTGTGGCTATGATTATCAAAGGATACGATGTTTTTAATAAAAAGAGGCAAATGGCACATATAGGATTCCAAAATAATTCTTGCTATAATTTATGTAGCAAAAAGAAGGATTATGTTACAAAATAATGATAAAAAGGGCAAAGAAAAGAGTTGTTTTGTAAATATTTGGGTGGAGTAATATAGTATTGTTATAGTTTCGAATAGGATAATGGTTTACTTTTAGAAGAAGTTTTAATATGATAGGGATAGCGAATAAAAAACTTTGGGGACAGGGTTATAAACTTACAATACGAATGATTATGAAATATGTTAGTAGGAGGTATCAATTATGGGATTTTCTAAGGATTTTATCTGGGGAGCTGCAGCGGCTGCATATCAGTTAGAAGGTGCATATAAAGAGGACGGAAAAGGTCTTAACATATGGGATGTCTACAGTAGAGAAAAGGATAATGTAGTCTATCATGAAACAGGAGATATCGCTTGTGACCATTATCACCGCATGAAGGAAGATGTGGCGATGATGAAGGAAATGGGACTGAAAATGTATCGTTTCTCTATTAACTGGACTAGAATTCTTCCTGACGGAGTGGGTGCAGTGAATGAAAAAGGTTTGCAGTTTTACTCTGATCTTGTGGATGAATTGATTGCCAATGGAATTGAGCCAATGGTGACCTTGCACCATTGGGATTACCCATATGAATTATACAAAAAAGGTGGTTGGTCCAACTCTGAGAGTTCTGAGTGGTTTTTAGAATATACCAAGGCGGTTGTAGACGCGTTATCCGACCGTGTTCAGTACTGGGTGACAATCAATGAGCCACAATGTATTTTGGGCTGTGGATATCACACAGGCAATCACGCACCATTTTTACAGCTACCATCCAGAGATTTATTGATTATGGGACATAACATATTGTTGGCACATGGTAAGGCGGCGCGTTATATTCGCCAGAATGCAAAGAAGAAACCGATGATTGGTTTCAGTCCGATTGGACCAAGTAATATACCAAGGGATAATAGCGTAGAAGCGATTGAGGAGGCAAAGAGGCTAACCTTTTCCACAAATGGAGAAGGGTTTCCGTTTAGTCAAAGCTATTGGTCTGACCCGATCTTCTTTGGACATTATCCACAGGAGTTGTATGATGATTTTGGAGACTTGGTTCCTGAATTCACAGAGGAAGAGTGGAGTTTTGTTACAGAGCCATTGGACTATTACGGAACCAACATTTACTATTCTAATGCAGATAAACATGTGGATGGATATCCAGAAAACCGTTATCAAGGTGTACCAAACACACAGGTTGGCTGGGTTGTATCTCCAGAGGTGCTATACTGGTCTGCGAAATTCTTGTATGAGCGATATGGTAAGCCTATTTTTATCACAGAGAACGGTATGGCGGAGCATGACTGGGTGTGCTTAGATGGCAAGGTGCATGATAGCTATCGAATTGACTATACCCATAGATATTTAAGAGAATTCAAGTGTGCAGGTGAGGAGGGAATACCTTTAATGGGATATCTTCACTGGTCCGTGATGGATAACTATGAGTGGTCTTTGGGTTATGGTCCTCGTTTTGGACTTGTGTATGTGGATTATAAGACACAGAAGAGAACTTTGAAGGATTCGGCATACTGGTACCGTGATGTAATAGAAACTAACGGTGAGAACTTGTAAAACAAGAAGATAAATATGCACAATGAAAATGGTACAAATTGCCAACCTTGACATACAAAGGAAAGTTTCCTATAATGGAACTTAGCCAAAAATAGAATGAGCGATGAAGAGAAGAGTAGATTTGGGAAGTTTTTAACAGAGAACCTGGGGTGCTGAGAACAGGGAAAGATGGAACAGATTGAAGATGGTCTTGGAGCTTCTTTTGTGAGGACAAGTAATCATTTGTACTAAGCAGAAGACGGGAGCACCCGTTATAGTGCAAGCTAGAGCAATCTAGCTAGTAAGGTCAGCATAGTAATATGCAGATGAATTAAAGTGGTACCGTGAGAAGAAATGAGCTCGCCTTTAAGTTTTATTAAAGGCGGGCTATTTTTAACTACATTTATTGGCAGAATCTTCTCATTTTCTAAAGAATCCTTCATATAGGGAATCCCTTTTGAAAAAGCGGAACGACTGACCGCAAGCATGCGATCAAACTCTATTAATCTTTCATTCGGATAATAAGGAGGAAAACAAAATGGCAAAAAAACCGTATTACATTACCACGGCAATTGCGTACACATCAGGCAAGCCGCACATTGGTAATACCTATGAGATTGTACTTGCAGACAGTATTGCAAGATACAAGAGATTTGTAGGTTATGATGTTCGTTTCCAGACAGGAACAGACGAGCATGGACAAAAGATTGAGGAAAAGGCAGCGGAGGCTGGTATTTCACCAAAGGAATTTGTTGACCAGACAGCAGGTGAAATCAAACGTATCTGGGATTTGATGAACACTTCTTATGACAAGTTCATCCGTACAACGGATCCAGAGCATGAGAAACAGGTACAGAAGATTTTCAAGAAGCTTTATGACAAAGGTGACATTTATAAGGGCGAGTACGAAGGAATGTATTGTACTCCATGTGAGTCGTTCTTCACAGAGTCCCAGTTAGTGGATGGCAAATGTCCAGATTGTGGCAGAGAGGTTAAGCCTGCGAAGGAAGAAGCATATTTCTTCAAGATGAGCAAATACCAGCAGAAGTTGATTGACCATATTAACAAGAATCCTGAATTTATTCAGCCAGAGTCTCGTAAGAATGAGATGATGAATAACTTCCTTTTACCAGGACTTCAGGATTTGTGTGTATCCCGGACTTCATTTAAGTGGGGAATTCCAGTTGACTTTGATCCAAAGCATGTAATCTATGTATGGATTGATGCGTTGACAAACTATATTACTGGACTAGGCTTTGATGCAGACGGAAGACATGACAGATTGTATATGAAATATTGGCCATGTGATTTGCATTTGATTGGTAAGGATATCTTAAGATTCCATACAATTTACTGGCCAATTATGTTGATGGCTCTTGATTTGCCACTTCCAAAGCAGGTATTTGGACATCCTTGGTTGATCCAGAGCGATGGTAAGATGAGTAAGTCTAGAGGCAATGTAATCTACGCGGATGATTTGGTAGAATTGTTTGGAGTAGATGCAGTTCGTTACTTTGTACTTCATGAGATGCCATTTGAAAATGATGGTGTTATTTCTTGGGAGTTAATGGTTGAGAGATTGAACTCAGACCTTGCAAATACACTAGGTAACCTTGTAAACCGTACCATTTCTATGTCTAATAAGTACTTCGATGGTGTGGTAACAAACAAGAAGGTAAATGAGGATGTTGATAAAGAGTTAATGGATTATGCTTTGGACACAAGAATTCGCGTATCTAAAGCAATGGATAAGCTACGTGTGGCAGATGCCATGACAGAAATCTTCAATCTCTTTAAGCGTTGTAACAAGTACATTGATGAGACAATGCCTTGGGCACTTGCTAAGGAAGAGGATAAGATGGACAGACTTGCAACTGTTCTCTATAACTTAGTGGAGAGTATCATTATCGGTGCTACCTTGCTTGAGCCATATATGCCAGAGACTTCAGAGAAGATTCTTGCACAGTTGAACGCTCCAAAGCGTAAGGTAAATGATTTGGTTCGTTTCGGTGGATACAAGTCAGGTACAAAGGTAACAGAGACTCCTGAAATCTTATTTGCAAGATTGGATTTGGATGAGGTAATGAAGAAGGTAGAGGAAATGATGCCAGAACCAGAACCGGAACCAGAACCAGTAGATGAGAATCCAGGAATTGATATTGAGAAGAAGGAAGAAATCAGCATTGATGACTTTGCAAAGGTTCAGCTTCAGGTAGGTGAGGTGATCGCTTGTGAAGAGGTTCCAAAGTCTAAGAAGCTTCTTTGTTCACAGGTTAAGATTGGTAGTGAGGTAAGACAGATTGTGTCTGGTATCAAGGCTCATTACTCACCAGAAGATATGGTAGGTAAGAAGGTAGTGGTTGTTACTAACTTAAAGCCTGCAAAGCTTGCTGGTGTAGAGTCTCAGGGAATGATTCTATGTGCAGAGGATGCAGAGGGTAACCTTGCACTTGTGACAACTGAGAAGGAAGTTCCACATGGAGCAGAGATTCGGTAAAAACATTGGATATAACAAATGCGTCACGGATAAAACCGTGGCGCATTATTTTTTGTACCGTATCACCTGATAATACGTAAATCCTTTAATATCCTTCGGGTCTAAGGTGTAACGTTTTCCCCAGGAGGATACAATATATTTATTATCTTTTGTCACACCAGTAATGGTCATAAAATGCCCATTTTTAACTTCGGTTGATTTCTGCTCCTCGTTGTATAAAGTGAATTTGCTACAAAGAATACAGACAGAACCTTTTTTTGCATATTTCTCATAGTTCTTGGGTGTAATGAGCTGATTAATATCAATCTTTGCGTGAATACCATGTCGCTTACAATAGGTCTCCCAGCGATATTTCATTTGTACCTCGTTATTGCCAAAGGGCTTGTCTTTCCATTCAAATGTGCCATCCTTATCCTCATCGCACCAAATACGGTCTTCATTTTTTACTACTGTATCCCAAGTAAAAAACAGAAATCTTCCACCGATATGATTGTCCATGGTACAGTACAAGTCCACAAGTACTCGGTTGAAGTTCATGGTTCCATCTGAGGAATACATATCAAACCCAAATGCCTCCTCAAAGCCTTTGCGGTCATTTGTGAATTCGTCAAAGAGAGAATTAATCATAGCAACATAACCACAGCCCTCTTTTTTCAGTTTTGCAATAAAATCCTCAATAATATCCGGTGACCAATCAGGAAAATGGGATTTTACAATATTGCAAAGCTGGGCATATTCGGTTGGGTTAGAAGTCATGGTCTCGAATGGAGAACGTTGACTTGCACCATATTCATCTAGAATGTTATATACAATGGAATTCAATGGGTGTGCGTTCTCTTGCAAAGTATCGTTCCTCTTTTCGTAAAAATATAGCCTACAATTCTTATAAATTGCAGGCTATTTAAATCATTATTCTTCTTCAACAGTTTCGCTTTCTACAGACTCACCTTCAACGGCTTCTGCATCAGTGTTTTCGGTGTTAAATGACTCTGGATTCTCGCGAATATAAAGAATATTCTTATCAATCGCTAAGAAATCTGCATCGTCGATGTAATAATAATCACTAGATGGCTGAATCGGAATCTCCAAAACAACAGGATCCATATATCCAGGATTGTCTACTGTACTCTTTAAAATCTCAATAATACCCTCTGCAAATTCGGTTTCATATTCGACTTCGGTGGTATCATTATAATCGCCCTCATCCACGCGAGCATTAAAATTCTCAATGTAAGCAACAATCTGATCATGTGTCGCTTCTAAAGTGTCTAACGGATAAACGGTAAGCTCTAGTGTGTAGCTATCGGTTTCCTCGTCCACAATCACATCTGTAACTTCATATTTGGCATTGGAAAAAATGGATTGTGCAAGGTAGTAAAACTCGGAAAGAATGGTTCCGTCGTCTACTTCCTTCACACCGTAATAGCTCATTAAGTTATGTGCCTGATAGTCCATGTTTGCCACATATACGGCTTCCGCATCACTCTGGGAAACACCGGTCAAGGTCATATAATCCTTGGAAACATTCTTATAGTTGATATCTAACAAACTAACGATGTATCGTGAATAAACCTTGCTTTTGCTATCAAATAAAGAACAGCCTACCAGTGAGAACATCATGGTGCAAACCATGCAGGCAATTAAAGTCTTCTTCAAAACAGATTTCATAGTCCTGCCTCCTGCGTATATTTTATAATCTAAGTAGTTGATTTAAAACGAAATGATAATAATCAGTTCATTCGTACAGTATACCATAATTTGCAGGTAGTGTCTATTGCTTAAATGATTGTAAGAATAGGGAAAATGTAGTAAGATGATAACAGTTCAGAGCCAAGCAGTATCATGAGCAAGTGCGCGAGAAATGCTTGCATTTCCAAGTGTACTTGTTCATGATACTATTTGGCGAGAGCCATACATGAGATAAATGCGAAGCATTTTCGAATGTGCTCTGAACTGTTATATATTATTGTAAAAGAGGAAGAGAAATGAATATTTTTGAGACTCACGCGCATTATGATGATGATGCATTTGATGAGGACAGAGACACCCTGCTTTGCCAGATGAACAAAGAGGGCATTGATTATATAGTGAATATAGGCTGTTCTATGCCGAATTCTAGACATATCGTACAGATGATACAGCAGTATGATTTTCTGTATGGAACGGTAGGTGTGCATCCCAGCGATATCGATGATCTGACGGATACAGACATGGAGGAGCTAGAGCAATTGGCACAACGAGACAAGATTTTAGCAATCGGCGAGATTGGTCTGGATTATCACTATGATAATGTGATAAAAGAGCTACAGCAAAAATGGTTTATTGCCCAGCTAGAGGTTGCGAAAAGAAGAGACTTGCCAGTGGTGATTCACAGTAGAGATGCTGCCAAAGATACCTTAGATATCATGAAGGAGTATCATAATGGAGCAACACCGGGAATTATCCATTGCTTCTCCTATGGCGTAGAGATGGCGAGAGAGTATTTGAATATGGGTTATTACATTGGTGTTGGTGGTGTGGTAACATTTAAGAATGCCAAGAAGCTGAAAGAGGTGGTGGAGTATACACCACTTGACCGCATCGTTTTAGAGACGGATGCACCATATCTTGCACCGACACCATTTAGAGGGAAAAGAAATTGTTCCCTTTACCTTACCCATGTGGCTGAGGAAATTGCTACGATTAAAAGTGTTAGTGTAGAAGAGGTTTGCGCAACAACGTATCAAAATGCAATGACTGTTTATAGAATGAACTAAATTACAACTATACCAATAAGCAGCGAGAGGCTGGTAACAATGTTCCTAAGGAAACCCCTAGTAGACGTCGGTACTTAGCGAATGATGATTTATCAGCATGAGCTTAGTACCGTTATGTCGGAATGGGAGTGCAAACGTGTTTCTGTGGAACATGTTACCAGCCTCTCGCGTCCTGCGTAAGAAATACCACTTATGAAAGGAGTTTTTATGGAAAAATTAAGTAACCCTCAAGTTACGATAGAGACAATTAAAAAATATGATTTTGCATTTCAGAAGAAATTTGGTCAGAATTTCTTGATAGATAGTCACGTGTTAGATAAGATTATCGCTGCAGCGGGAGTGACCAAGGAGGATGTGGTATTGGAGATTGGTCCAGGTTTTGGAACCATGACTCAGTATTTGGCAGAGGCTGCAAAAGAAGTTATTGCAGTAGAGATTGATAAGACATTGATTCCGATTTTGCATGAAACCTTAGCGGATTATGAGAATGTAACGATCATTAACGAGGACATTTTGAAGGTGGATATTGCAAAATTGGTGGAGGAAAAGAATGGTGGAAAGCCAATTAAGGTTGTGGCGAATTTGCCATACTATATTACTACCCCGATTATAATGGGATTGTTTGAAAGCCAAGTTCCACTGGACAACATAACAGTAATGGTGCAAAAGGAAGTAGCACAGCGTATGCAAGCAGGACCTGGAACCAAGGATTATGGAGCCCTTTCTCTTGCGGTACAATTTTATGCTGAGCCTTATATTGTTGCTAATGTGCCACCAAACTGTTTTATTCCTAGACCGGGTGTAGGTTCAGCGGTGATTCGTCTGACAAAATGGGAGAATCCACCGATTGGTGTGAAGGATGAGAAATTGTTGTTTGCACTTATTCGTGCTTCATTTAATCAGAGAAGAAAAACATTACAAAATAGCCTTGTCAATGGCGGGATTTCCGTTACAAAGGAGCAGGTGGTAGAGGCATTAGAGAAGCTAGAGCTTTCGTCTACTGTTCGAGGAGAAGCGTTGACATTAGAACAGTTTGCAAGCTTAAGTGATACGTTGAAGGATATGATGGGATGATTATATTTTAACCGCAGATAAAATTACAGATTTTTGATTGCTTGCAAAAAAAATTGCACTTGTGGAATATATAACATTTTCCTTGCATAGAATAAATGCAAAAGGAGTGTGTGGACAAGTGCAGAATTTTAAGAGAAAAATTACATATTTTTACGAGCATCACAATGGAAATGTCGGATCGACAGCAGGATTTATGAAGCTAGAAATCCGTGGAGATAAAGTGAAAATCATTATTAACATTCAGGAGCCGTTAGGGGTTTCTTACAAAGGGGCTGACCTCTATCTCTATCACGAGGCAGGGGATCATTTATCGGCAGTGAAGGTGGATGATGTGGAAAGTATTGATGGAGTACTGACTTATCAGAACCGTACAGACTGGCAGAATATTTTTCGTACTGAAAGGGATTTGTATACCTTTGATGGGGTAGCGGTGGTTTATCACGATGCCCATTATTATATTGGTGATTTCACAGATAAGGATAGAACAGGATACCAGCTTACTAAGAAGGAAAAAAAGCCGATTATTGCACAGATGATACCAGAGTTTGTTGACGAAGAAGAGAAGGACGAGTCGGTATCGTTGCGTGAAATTGTTGGTGTAGCGACAGTACCTGCTAAGGTAGAGGTTGCATCGATATCTGAGGTGTCAATTGATGAGCACGAGGTTGAGAAAGCAACTCATGAAATAGCGGATGTTGAGGAAAATAAGATGGTTTCGGATATATCAAAATTAACGAAACCACAGGATTCTATTCAACGGAAAGAAGAGAGTGCTCCCCCATCCATTGATACAATTTGCAAGGATTGCCCGTATCAAAAAAAGAGACAGCAGCAACATGCGGAGGAGAACGCGTTAGAGCAGATGTTAGAGACCTATCCAAAGCTTCAGATGTATGGAGTTGCAGATTTGTTTGATTGTGTGAGAATTCATCCAAGGGATATTGGAAAGCTAGATATGAGGAATTGGAAGTTAGGTGTAAACAGCTTTTTGACACATAATTTTTATACGTACCAATATTTATTATTGGGAAAAATGCGATTCGACGATGGAAAGTTTCGTTACATTCTCGGCGTGCCAGGAGTGTATTCAAATCGAGAAAAGTATCTTGCCAATATGTTTGGCTTTGATCAGTTTATTCCAATTAAACAGACCGGTGTCAAAACCGGTGAGTTTGGTTACTGGATTGTGGAGGTCATGCCTTCATTGTAAGGAAGAATATGGAGCGTCTAGTTAAATAGCAAAATACGTTTGTCATTAGTAGTTGGAATGTCCATTGGCTATGTTAATATCCTCTGCTAACAGACTGTAGCGATAATGGTCGGTAAAGACACCATTTACTTCTACACTTTTGTATTCAATTCCTTCAAAACGGAAATTGAGGCGTTCTAATAGCTTGATGGACGGGGTGTTATCAAGTGCTACTCGCGCTTCAAGTCGGTGGATTTTGTAGTTGGAAAAAATGACAGGAATAGCGGCTCTGCAAGCCTCTAAGGCATATCCATATCCGTGGTGTTTGGAATCTAATTTGTAGCCGATGGATGCTTTTGAAAAGGGACCATGTTCTAATCGGAAAAAGTTAATGGAACCTATAATATTATCCGGTTGTTCCTTAAGATAGATATAATAGCGAAGGGTTTTACCCTTAATAATTTCAGAATATTCATAGCTGACAGAGGCCCGCTGATACGCTTCTGTGTAGAAGTTGTTTGGTCTAGTAGGCTCAAATTGTTCGAATAATGCTTTGTTATTTTGATAGAACGCAAGAATGTCCTGGGTTTTGTTGCTGTCTTCAATTTTGAGGATTAATCGTTCGGTAGTAAGCTCAAAGGACATATTTAGGTTCTCCTTAATTCGGTGAAATGTTGTTAGTAATATGGTATAGAGTATCACAAAAGGTAGGATATATTCAATGACAAAAGATGAAAAGTATATGAAGGAAGCAATTAAACAGGCAAAAAAAGCAGCTGCAGTAGGGGATGTTCCGATTGGGTGTGTAATTGTCTACGAGGACAAGATTATTGCCAGGGGTTATAACAAACGCAATGCGAAGAAAACAACTCTTGCCCACGCGGAGCTGTTGGCAATCGAGAAAGCTTCGAAAGTCATAAATGATTGGCGTTTAGAAGAATGTGCCATGTATATTACTCTAGAACCGTGTCAAATGTGTGCGGGCGCGATTGTGCAGGCGCGCATACCTCGAGTTGTGGTAGGAGCCATGAACAAAAAAGCAGGTTGTGCAGGCTCGGTGCTTAATCTTTTTCAAATACCAGCATTTAACCATCAGGTGGAATTTGAGAAGGGAGTTTTAGAAGAAGAGTGTTCTGCATTGTTGTCTGATTTCTTTAAAGAACTTCGCAGTGAGAAGAAAAAGAATGACGCTGAGCAAAAGTGAATATTGTTGAAATAGGTTGTCAAAATAACAATTTTTAAATTGTATTTTATCAGGTTTATGGCGGTTGACAGAACAAAAATTAATTTGTATAATGAGATTTCAGCCGGCCACAGCAAGTGGCGTTGACGTATGGGTCTTGCGCAATGGAAACCTATGAACCGTGTCAGGTCGGGAACGAAGCAGCACTAAGTAGGACCTTTCATGTGACGTGAGGGTGCCTGGACTGAGTTAACTACTGTGGTAACGGTTGTTTGTAAAAGGATTGCTTGGAGCAAGGCTTGTTCTATGCAACAGGTGATTTGGTGACAAATGGAATAAGCTTAGAGGGTTCGAAAAGAACTCTTTTTTACGTTATAGGAAATTTTTCTTGGAATGATTAATGCTAAATATTTAAAAATTTCTTAAATTTTTTGAAATTATAGGTAGAATATTTAGGTAAAAAATGATAGAATAGAGTAGATTATCATAAAATGCATTATAATGCGACAAATTTGGGGGCTTGTCGCAAGGAACTATAGATGAATGGGAGCTACAGTTATGAACTATGCAAATGTTATAGAGTTTGTAAAGAATCAAATTTCAGATAATGGTAGACCACCGAATTATCCGTTTCGTGATCGATTCGAACATACAATGCGAGTTTATCGGTGGGCAATTAAGCTACAAGCAAAAGTTGGTGGAGATTTAGAGATTATCGCTTTGGCGGCGCTTTTACATGATGTAGGTTGGCAAGAGGGTAGAGACCACGGCGAAGTTGGTGCAGAGATTGCGGTAAATTATTTGGATAGCATCGGAGTGGACCCGGAGAAGATTAGCCGAATTGGTGAGATTATTCGATTACATGATGACAAGGATACAGAGGCAGAGTTGTCCTTGGAATGCCAGGTTGTAATGGATGCGGATTTACTCGATGAGGTAGGGGCTGTTAGTGTTCTTTGGGATTCTATGGCAACTGCTTGTGAGGACGAGGCGAATTACAAAAAAGCATATTACCGTATTAAGAATTATTTTAAGGGTAACAAACCAAAGATTCGCCGTTGCAAGACGGATGTAGCAAGATTAGAGTATGATAAGCGTATGAAATTATTAGAAGATTTCTTGTTCCAATTGGAGAAGGAATTATTCTAACGGAGTATATTTATTTTTAACATTATAGGAGGAATTAAGGAATGAAAGGATTTTTTAAAGCTGTAGTATGGATTGTGATTGTAGTGGCTGCGTTAGTTGGAGTATATTTTGTACTTCCAGAGTACCCACAGGATTTTGTGAAGTCAGTTGTTCAGCCAATTGTTGATGCTGAGTCTCAGGTGAGAGTTCAGCAGGTACAGAGCTTGTTGGTTAAGGAGTTAGATAATGCTTCTTACAAGACAATTTTAGAGGCAAAATCAAAGAACCCTTGTTGGGCATATGAGAAGAACGAAGAAACTGGTGTTGAGACAGTTACCTTCCACGGAAGAGGTCTTACAATCAATCTTAAGGATTGGACAGAGTACAGTGGTTTGTTATCTACCAACGCAACAGTTAAGGTTGAGTTTGTAATCACAGGTGGTAAACAGGTTGATATCCATACATATGTAGATGATACTTTGATGGAGATTGTTGATGCAAAGGACAGCCATCAGGAAGAGAATAAGAAGATTCGTTTAGAGATTCTTAAGCAGGTATATTTAGGCTCCGGATTAGAGGGTTAGTTTATATAGAAAAGATAAGCCTACGTTTCAGATGAAGCGTAGGCTTTTTCAATGTCAATAAATCCTAAAAGATTATATTTTTAATTCTTGAGGAATGGTATATTTTCTATTTAGTTGCCAGATCATTAATTAGTTTCATAATTGTTCCAATAGAGTCTGACATTTCGCTTTCTTCCATTGCTTTTATATATTGTTCCTTGTGGGTAGCAACATCACGGATTGCATTCAAAAGGGAAGCGGTGCTTAACTCCTCTTCTTCAATCACATAACTAAAACCATTTTTCTTAAATGATTTTGCATTTAAAATCTGGTCGCCACGACTGGCTGCTTTTGATAATGGAATCAAAATGTTGGGCTTTTTCAGTGCCAACAGCTCGCAAATTGCATTAGCACCAGCTCTAGAAATTACTAAGTCGGACAATGCAAATAAGTCTCGTAATTCCTTTGAGATATATTCAAACTGGACATATCCCTCTCTGTCCTTCAAACTTTCATCTAAATGATCTTTTCCACACAGGTGAATCACCTGATAATTCTTAAGAATAGCGTCTAAGCTTTCTCTTACGGCGTTGTTGATTACAACACTACCACTACTACCACCAACCACTAGGATCGTTGGTTTGTCGAGAGATAACCCACAAAATTCAGCTGCTTTTGCAGCGCTACCTTCAAAAAGCTCTTTACGAATTGGAGTTCCGGTAAGAACAGCTTTTCCCTCTGGAAGTAGTTCAAAGGTTTCCTTAAAGTTACAGCATACTTTTTCAGCTGAAGGAATACAAAGCTTATTTGCTAATCCTGGAGTCATATCTGATTCGTGGATAATGGCAGGAATTTTGTTTTTCTTTGCTGCAATTACAACTGGAACCGTTACAAAACCACCCTTGGAGAATACAACGTCAGGCTGTATCTTTTTGAGAATCTTGCTTGCTTCCCCAAATCCTTTCATAACGCGAAAAGGGTCTGAAAAATTTTTCATATCAAAATATCTTCTAAGCTTACCGGAAGAAATTCCATAATAAGGAATTCCCATATCCTCAATTAGCTTTTTCTCAATACCATTGTAAGAACCAATATAGTGTACCTCAAAGCCGGCTTCCTGCAAGCTTGGGAGTAGAGCAATATTTGGTGTCACGTGTCCAGCGGTTCCACCACCGGTTAGAACAATTTTTTTCATAACATTATATCCTCATTTCATAAAAGTATGTTTCCATCCATTGATACAAGTGTATTGTACTTATGCGTTTGTAGCCTGCTTCAAAGCCTTGGCTAACTGGTCAGGGCAAGAGGTACCACGGAATCCACATTGAATGCCTTCCAAACGAGAAATGGCTTCCTGTACATCCATACCTTCAATTAACTTAGATAACCCTTGGGTGTTTCCGTTGCAACCACCTAAAAACTGCACATTGGTTACCTTGTTATCCACTATTTCAAAATCAATTTTCTGTGAGCACACACCTTGTGTTTTATATGTCATATTGTAAAACCTTCCTTTCTGGTAAGTTGTTGATGTAGTGTGAAGATATTCTTCGTTATTGGATAGCATAAAAAGCTAAGCCAATCAAGAATAATCAACGTCAAACACAGTATAGCACAAGTGGTAATTTTTGCAAATGTGCTAATAATGTCGAGGCATGTAACATATTAGTGAAAAGAATGATTTTATCCAAAAAGAAAGGGAAATGTTACGATGACAAGCTATTGAGTTCATTTATTCTCGCCATTAAACTATCGGATAGAAGGGCAAAATAGTATCGAAATAAATGATTTTGCCAGGAAAAAATGAGAAAAAGAGGAGAATAAATATGATAACAGAATTTATAACAAATCATCTTTTTATGTGTAGTATTTTATTATTTGGAATTTTAAGTGTATTTATGCAGTGGGTTATGACTATATCCTTAAAAGGATACGTAAAGGCTTCTGCAAATATGAAGACAACGAAAAAGAAAATTATGATTAATCTGCAAAACCAGTTTGAGACCATTTATGGTATGGATTATCGTGTGAGAAATGTTGCTGCTTATGTGGACAAGTATTTGTTAAAGCTCCGATTTATGGGATGCTCTTATGCATTTTGGGAGAAAGTACCAGCGCTGTCAGCGGGAATGGTGACATTGCTAGCAGGTGGACTGGCCTTTTATACATATAGTGTGGGTGGAAGCACCACCATATTAATGGAAATTTTATTTGCTTATGGAGCGGTTTTGGCATGTTTGTTTATATTCTGTCATATATTTGGGATAAAGAGCAAGAAACAGCAAATGCAAATTCAACTGGTAGACTATTTGGAAAACTATCTGGTGAACCGTGTGTTGAGAACACAGGATAGTTCAAAGGAAGTTCGATTGCTAAATGCAACAATGGAGGAGGCATTTATGGAAGGTGCTGCAAGAAATGATCAACTGAAGGCTGTAATTATGGAGGAAGACAAGAAGCAGGAGAGCTCTTCTCTCAAAGCTCCCAATGGTGAGGTGTCAAAGGAGATTGCAGTTAGCAAGGAATTGTCAGATGTTGAGTTGTTAGAGGAGTTTGTGCAAAGTTTTCTTGCGTAAAGCAGGAGGCACTCTTTGAGTAAAAGAAAAATAGCTTGTATTATACTTGTGATTTTAGTGGCAGGATTGTTAGTATGGAACAGAGATGACATATCCCATCTGCTAAATAGTGGATTACATCAGAATGGGAAGGCCGGGTTGGTAACGGAAGATAATTCAGATGTGAAAAAGACCGAGCAGAAAAAAGCTGGTGATAAAAGCGATGAAGACGCATCAGATGAAAGTAAACGGGATGAGAAGAAAAATCCTACCCTAATGAGAGAACGTGTTTTGGTGGAAAATACAGATTATTCTACATATGATAACACGCTCTATGCTTGGTGGTTTAAGAGAAATGACAATCATGAGCAGTCTGGTTGTCAGGAGGACTTTGATATCACACAGTATGATGCGCATTATACTGTACCAGTAAGCGAAAAGAAAATGTATATTACCTTTGATTGTGGCTATGAAAATGGGTTCACGCCGGATATGCTTGATGTGTTAAAGGAAGAGCAGGTGACGGCAGCATTTTTTGTGACTCAGACCTTTATCCGTGACAATGTGGATTTGGTAAAAAGAATGAAGGAAGAAGGGTATCTTGTTTGTAATCATACGGTAACTCATCCGTCTATGCCAGGAAAATCAGTGGAGGAACAGAGGAAAGAATTATTAGACTGTGAGAATTATATGAAGCAGGCAACAGGATATGAACTGGATTTGTTTTATCGTCCACCAAAGGGTGAGTATAGCCAGCGCTCTCTGCAGGTCGCAAAGGACTTGGGATATACAACCGTTTTTTGGTCCATGGCATATCTGGACTATGATGTGAATAATCAGCCGTCAAGGGAGCATGTGGTGGAACATTTTAAGAAGTATTATCATCCGGGTGCAATTCCTTTGTTACATAATGTGTCTCAAGCAAATCACGACGCGTTACGGCAGGTGTTGCAGGATTTGAAAAAGGAAGGGTATACCTTTGGAAGCCTGTATGATTTGTGGGAGAAAGTAGACAAATGAGTGCAGGATAATGGATAACAAATATAAGAAAATGATTGAAAAATAGAATAAAAAGCAATCATTTTTGCTAAATAAAGCGGTTGAAATTCATAAAAGTGATAAAAATATAGAAGAAAAGGAAGAAATTGTTGATATTTGGAAATCCTTTTGCTACAATATAGATTGATTTTTTATGATAATAACACTTTACATTGGTAAAGCGAAAAAATTATAACAAAGGAGAGCAAGGAAATGACAGAAAGTATTAGTTTTGATTATAGCAATGCGATGTTCATGGTAGAGGAATCCGACATCACAGCTATGAAGGAAAGAGTATTAGAGGCTAAGCAGACTTTGTTGGACAGAACAGGTGCAGGTAACGACTTCCTTGGATGGATTGACCTTCCTGTAAATTATGACAAAGAAGAGTTTAACAGAATTAAGGCTGCAGCAAAGAAGATTCAGAGTGATTCTGACATCTTAATCGTAATTGGTATTGGTGGTTCTTACCTTGGTGCAAGAGCTGCAATCGAAGCATTGAGACATACTTTCTACAATGTTATAGATAAGGATATGAGAAAGGGTACACCAGAGATTTACTTCTGTGGTCATAACATCAGTTCTACATATTTAGAGCATTTATTAGAGGTTGTTGGAGATAGAGATTTCTCTATCAATATCATTTCTAAGTCAGGTACAACAACAGAGCCAGCAATCGCATTCCGTCTTTTCAAGAAGCTTTTGATTGAGAAGTATGGCGAGAAGGAAGCTGCTAAGAGAATCTATGCTACTACAGATAAGGAAAAGGGAGCATTAAAGAAGTTGGCAGACGAGGAAGGATATGAAACTTTCGTAGTACCTGATGATGTAGGTGGACGTTTCTCTGTACTTACAGCAGTAGGTTTACTTCCAATCGCAGTATCTGGCGCTGATATTAAGCAGTTGATGGTTGGTGCAGCTACTATGCGTCAGGCTTGTATCGACAATGCTTTCGAAGATAATGATGCACTTAAGTATGCAGCACTTCGTAACATTTTGCGTGAAAAGGGCAAGACAATGGAAATTCTTGCAAACTATACACCATCTGTTCACTACATTGGTGAGTGGTGGAAGCAGTTGTTCGGTGAGTCAGAGGGTAAGGATGGAAAGGGTATCTACCCAACAGCCTGTGATTTCACAACAGACTTACATTCTCTTGGACAGTTTATTCAGGATGGTACAAAGAACCATATCGAGACTGTAGTAAATATCGGTTCTCCAAGACGTAAGATCATTATGGAGCAGGAAGATGAGGATTTAGATGGTCTTAATTATCTTGCTGGTAGAACCGTAGATTACATCAATAAGCAGGCAATGAACGGAACAGTTCTTGCCCACGTGGATGGTGAGATTCCAAACCTTATGATTACTATGCCATATATGACAGAGTTCAATCTTGGTGAGTTGTTCTACTTCTTCGAGTTTGCTTGTGGTGTTTCTGGTTATGTATTAGGAGTTAATCCATTTGACCAGCCAGGTGTTGAGAGCTACAAGAAGAACATGTTCGCATTACTTGGTAAGCCAGGGTATGAGGAGCAGAGAAAAGAGTTGCTTGCTCGTATGAATAAAGTGAAATAATCTTCTTAGTGGCTATTCGGACGGCGTTTTCGTAAGGGTGCGAATAGATGGATAGCAAGCAAGTATGTTTTGTTCGTCCCCGCATGCGCTCCTCAAAAACGTAACGGACACTAAATTCATAAATCAAATTCTAAATAGGAGTCGAAACGCAAGGCGTTTCACTCCTATTTTTTCATTCGCTTTATTCATTAAGTGCCGACGTTCTTGAGA
>JAGAQX010000151.1 GCA_017622535.1 Lachnospiraceae bacterium
AACGAAACCAACTTGTTGGTTGAGTTTTAGTACTCACTGCTATAAACGTTCTCTTGAAAATCTTTTAGAATTTTCAGGGTTGTTTTGTTGTTTAATCATCATTCAGTTTTCATTGTTCTTTGTTGTTCGACCGTTTTCGGCGACAACTTCTAAATAGTAACACTTTCAGTTTGTCTTGTCAACAACTTTTTTGTTCTATTTTAAAACTTTTATTTTCTGTCTTGCGACAGCTTGCTTAATATACCACTCCGAAAAAACAAAGTCAACACCTTTTTTGTATTTATTTCAATACAATAAAAATGTTCTAAATTTTATCTTTTTCATCGCATTTATACTGCAAACAAACGCTAAAACATGTATAATAGAAGTATCTCAAAGCAATATGTTTATTATAGGTGATACTTATGAAATTTCAAATGAAAGATATTCTTTCTATTATTAAAATTATATTATGTATTATAACACTAACTATTGTAGAATGCTCTGCATTAGTTTTCGTTGCAATGATACCCAAAGACAGCATCAAGCAGCATGCTAACGAGTCCGCCGATATCCTTTTGAATAATGACGTCTTTTTTTATCTAAATCAAGAAGATCATGCGTCAAGAATTGATCGATATGCAGATTCAATACTATTGAACATTGCCTATTCCTACGATGAACAACATCCGTTCAAATCCATCATGCTTTCGTCATATTATTATGAAGCTACCCAAAATGAAAACTATAATTTAAAAGAAACAATCACACAGAGCAAATCACCAAATAGAGATTACATTCGTTATTGGCATGGTTCTAATCTAATCGTCAAGCCTTTATTGTTATTAACAAATATTAACGGAATTTATATGATAAACACTATTATAATCATGATACTTTTAATCGTTGTATTAAATCTTCTATGGAAGCGCATAGGCAAAACAGTTGCACTTTGTATGTTGATATCCTGTGTTGCCGTTTCTCTTTGGTACGTTCCCTTCTCACTAGAGTATACTTGGAACATCATTATCATGCTCATTGCGTTAATTCTTTCTATACATATGTATGCAAAAAAACAAACCAATTTCATATATTTTTTTATAATAATAGGAAACCTTACTGCTTACTTCGATTTTTTATCAACGGAAACCCTAACCTTTACCCTTCCATTAATTTGTATTCTACTTTTACAAAACAAAAACAATCCATTTTCTACCAAAATGGATTATTTGAAAACCACACTACAAACAGGTATTTCCTGGCTGATTGGATATGGTTCTGCCTGGATTTCCAAATGGACGATTGCCTCAGTTGTTTTACAAACAAACGCATTCCAACTCGCTTTGCAACAGGCCAGCACGAGAATATCTGGTGAAGCAGCAAACATTTCCATTACAAAACAAACCACTGGTGCAATCACAAGAAATATTGTTTGCCTTTTTCCATTCAACTACCTGAAAGAAAACGCCCTCTTTGTTTTTATAATAACAATTAGTATTATCTTTATATTTTACTATCTATTCAAAAAACAAAACCACACATCGCTTTCGACCATATTATGCATAATTGCATTAGTACCATATATTCGTTTCAGTGTGCTATCCAATCACTCATACTTACATTACTTTTTTACTTACCGTGCACAGCTGGCAAGTATTTTTGCTTTTGGATTAGCAATCATTTACGGGACAGATACTACCTTATTAAAGAAAGAATGGAGTAAATTATGCAAAAAGAAAACATAGAGTTGACAATCCTCATGCCATGTCTAAACGAAGAAGAAAATATTGCTGACGCCATTCACGCAGCTAGAAATTTTTTAGAAACTAATCATGTTCTTGGAGAAATACTAATTATCGATAATGGGTGTACTGACCGCTCTCCGGCCATTGCCCGCTCCCTAAATGCTCGTGTCATTATAGAACCAAATCCTGGTTACGGAAATGCAGTCCGGTGCGGAATTAGAAATGCAAGTGGAACATATACCATTCTCAGCGATTGTGATACTACTTATAACCTTCAAGATTTAACATTGATTTTAGATGAATTACGCAAAGGATATAGCCTTGTAATAGGTAACCGTTTTGCTGGTGGTATTGAAAAAGGTGCAATGCCATTTTCTCATAGATATCTTGGTGTTCCATTTTTATCATGGCTAGGCAGAAAATGTTACAACGTTGATGTAACTGATTTTCATTGCGGACTTCGAGGATTTAATTCCTCTCAGGCGCAAAAACTCAATTTAAAAAGCGAGGGCATGGAATTTGCAACAGAATTGATCGCTTGCTTCGCTAAAGCTTCTCTTCCTATTGCAGAAGTCCCAGCAACTCTTTCTGTTAGCAAACATCCTCGCCACTCGCATTTACATACTATTCGCGACGGATTTCGACATCTTATATATATGATGTCCAAACACTAATCACGTTTTACACTTGTTATGGAATACACACAAACACCCTTTGTCTTTCCTTTTAATGGTATCTCTCCCAATGTGTCTGCTTCAACTCTGTCTTTCACGCGATCATATACTTCTTGACTAATAAGAACTTGTCCCTTTTTCGCATTTGATTCCAATCGCGCTGCCGTATTAACCGTGTCACCAATGGCTGTAAAATCCATTCGGAACTCACAACCAATATTGCCAACAACTGCCTGTCCACAGTTAACTCCTACACCAAAACCGATACTTCTTCCATACTTTTCAAGTAATTCCTTTTCAAGTGCTTTACCACCTTCGACAATATCCCATGCTGCACATACTGCCCGAAATTCGTAATCATCTAGGTCGAAGGGCGAATTAAACACTGCCATTGTTGCATCACCAACAAATTTATCCAAAGTACCCTTGTTCTTAAATATTGCTTGTGTAGTAAGATTTAAATAATGATTCAGTATTTCCACAACTTCTTCTGGTGTCAACACCTCTGACATAGTGGTAAAGCCACGAATATCTACAAATAAAACTGCAATGTCCCGATTTTCACCACCAAGCTTTACTGAAAAATCTCCTTTTTTAGCTATCTCGTCGACAACCTCTGGTGCAACATATTTTTTGAATGCATTTAGAACCTTCTTCCGTTTTCGACTTTCCAATATATATCGAACAGCTAAATTATACACAAAAGAAATCACCAAAACGATTGGAAAATACAACAAACTAATCGCAATTCCGTTGTTATTGAGTGTGACTCCTGCTACAATTTCCATTCCCGTTCCGAGAATTAGTAAAATAGCCGCTAACCAAACCTTAACGTGTTTAAATATAAAATACAAAATAGCTGCTATCAATCCTAAAATTATGCCTGCTACAATTGGATTACCCGTGACTGCAAATTGGTTTTTCATTAGGGCTTGTACAATATTGGCATGAATTTCTACACCATACATTTGTTGGCTGTTTCCATTTGGTACGTTGAAATTATCCTGCATACCATTTGCATAGGCACCTACTAACACAATGCTATCTCGAAATGCTCTGCTGTCTATTTTACCATTCAACACATCTATCATAGAAATAGCTTCGTAGTCCCCAGGTTTACCTGAAAAGTTAATCAACACCTTACCATACTTATCAGTGTTAGCTTCAAAAGATGACAAATTCATCTTTTCACAATAGGTATCATAAACTACTTTTGAAAACAACGACATATGTTGTCCTTGATACATCTCTTCCAATTGCACTCGTCGAACAATACCATCCGAATCTTGTGCGACATTTGCATATCCTACTTTTACATACTGAGCCAATTCATTGTATGGATTATACACTTCTTCAACCAGATAGGTAACTGTTCCGTCATGATTCATTTGTGATTTTTCGCTATACTGAAGCTGAGATGCTACTACCACATTATCACTTTCCTGACAAGCAGCAGCAAATGCTGCATCTCCACCCATAACATTATTATCATCGAAATAGCCATTGAAAATAATATCAAAACCTATCACCGTCGGCTTTGCATCCTCATGTTCATTCAATTTATTAATTAAATCTGCATAGTATTGTCTTGACCATGTTCCAATTGGCCCTAATTCCTCCAATGTTCTCTCGTCAATAGCAATGATTTTAATCTGACTATCAACACCTCTTGGAACCTGATATACAAAATCCTTTAACATATAATCAGCGGAAGCAAACAAATTCGTAATTGTCAAAACAAAAACCACGATAAAAACAACTGCAGCTTCTAGTATATCTTTTATATAGCGTTTCATGTGGATATTCCTCTCTTTTCTCCCATTTACTCTTTCCACTGGATACTGATATCTTCAGTAATCGGTGTTGTAAAATCAAAATCCCAATCTCCAGTTGCTGCTGGCATAAGAGTAGGGATAGTTGCAAGCTCACCTTCTGTTACAACCTGGGTTGCAAAAGTTGTATCTTTGTATATAAAAGTAACCACAAATTCATTTTGCATTTCCTCTGTATTTTGTTCTTTCTCTGTTGATGCTTCTGTAGAAGTTGTATTCATCTGAATTCCAAGCATATTTTCAAGCAGAATAATAACATTTTCCGGAAGATTGGAATAATCAATATCTGTGACCTCTGTCAGATAATCCGTCGTTTTATCATCTTCATATATAATTACTTCCTTACCTGCAGAAACTGAAACTTCCTCATCCGACACCGTTCCGTCCGGATACACTAACCTAGATGTAACCTCACCTTCAAACACAGAAACCTTAGTATAGCATACACCGGCTTCATCGTAATACGTAGAAACTCGAAACACTGTTCCACGCACTGCCATTGTAGAATTCGGTGTATTCACTTCATAAGATGCATCACTATTCAACTTATTCTGTATCTCATGGGTGATAGCGCCTTTATTTATGGTTATGGTTGTCTTACTGTTCTCACTATTACCCTCTGCTCGAATGGCAAACTCTGTTTTTTCTTCCACATAAGCATATTTGTCCTCATCCATTTTCAAAGTCATGTTTCCAGAATCAAGATACACGTTGTCGCCAGATTCTAATATCATATTATTATACGGCTCTAGCTCCCCCGCATCTGGCCGTTTAACCGTAGCAACACCTTCTAGCTCATATACTTTAATAATTCGATAACTGTCCTCTCTGCCCAACAAAACCATGAACAAAACAGCTAGCAGAACAATAATAGCAATCGCAATTATTATTACTATATTCTTTTTATTATTTGCCATAATTGTCTCCTCACATCAGCTAAATACTACTCTGCCCCAAATGTGTATTCCCCGCCAGAACGTACATAAACACTTTGACCACCAACATACTGGGTAGTATCACCTGCAACCTTCCACATTCCTGTGTCCAACTTGTACGCCGTGTTGGTTGATAGACGTATCAATTTGTTTGCGGGTATAACACCTGTTCTCAACCATTCATCTGCAACAGTAATAGCTATTTGCTTACTATTGCCCGCCAAATCTTTTGCATAAATACTATAATAATTAGATCCTTTATTGGACTCCAAAATTAATTGAGCTTTTCCATCCTTCAAATCTACTTTCGCACTGTTACAAGTGACTGTACTAAGATTAGCATCGCTGATATCTACTGTAAGGGTTTCACCATAATACGTCTCTCCATGGGTGGCACTCATGGTCGGAAGTGTAATATCAATCTTAATATTTGGCAACTTTTGTCCTTTTGTCTTCTCTCCAGTTTCATTTTTGATATAAAAAGCTTTTATTGAATCCTGTGTGGAGGTAAATATCAGCTTTTTCTTATATGTACCATCTAATTGCTTCGCAACAGAATATCCATCTCGCGGAATTATCTCTACCTTCGATATATAAAAACCATTTTCTCCTTTATTACCCTTAATAACATACGCTTTATCCGGAATAGGTAAATATGTAATATCAAAATCCACTATAGCTGTACACGAAGTGTATAAATCATTCTCTGCAAAAGTAGCCCTTGCTGTGTATGAACCCACTTCTTTGGGTTTGTCTGTGCGATATTCACTATTTGGTGCTCCTTTTGTCTTGTATTCAATCTTTGCATCTTGAATATCATTAGTGTCGGATTTAAGAATTACTTCTACATCTGCACCATAATGAATATCTGAAATTTCAATGGTACCAACACCCTGCTCTTTGGGTTTCAAACTTGCAGATGTGACTGTAATTGTAATATCCTTTGTCTCCTTCTCTGCCAAAGTATAATCAATAGTCACTTTTGTATCATTTACACGGGTTACAGTCATACTTCCTGCACCATCCACAGTCACATTGTCACTGTAATTCTCCGGAAAATAATATCCGTCATTTGCATCTAATATAATCTGGGTAATGGAATCACCAGGAAGATATATAATATTGTCATCGATACCGCTAGTAGTCAAATGACTATTATCTGAAACAGCCACATTAACTTTTCTACCATAGGAATCTACAATGGTTCCATTTGAACCTGCAGCCATGATGTACTCTTTATCATTGTAATATACCGAGTACCCAACACCACCTGAAACATCAATTATGGTAGACTTTTGCACAATAATTTTTGTATTCTCTATACCATTTGTTGCTTTCACATAATCTGTAACATCTATTGTAGCTGTTCCATCTGAAGTAATTCCAGCAGTAGTAAGACTTGTAGCCTGAATTGCTCCACTTACATTAAGTGTTGAGTTTGTTGATACTGTTCCTACTGTACATCCTGATAAGGAAATATAGGAACCAGAAATATCATTAATTGTGCCTACACTACCTCCTGCGACCTCCAAATCACCGCCTTCCATGGTGATACTCGATATTGATCCAGTACTGTAAAGTCTGCTTCCTGTCGCCAGATTAAATGAACCACTAGAAATCGTGCCATAATTGTTAATTTGTGCCGCTGACTCATCCATACTGATGTTACCTGTAATAACCCCATTATTCGTAATCGTTGCAGCCGACTGACCTATTTTAATATTACCTGAAATGGTACCATTGTTCATTAATGTATTGGCCTTATCTGATGAATCTTGTGAAAAATCCACATCGCCAGATAGGGTTATCCCTTCATTAACAATAAGAGATTTCGCAGCACCACTAAAATAAATATAATCATCACCACTATCTGTATCGATGGTAACGTCAGCATCAAAATAATTCTCCGCCGCCAACAAAATCAATACATCACTTCCCAAAGACTGACAAATCAACAATGTTACTAATAAATATACTAGCAATCTTTTCACTCTACGTTTCATACCATTCCTCCTTTCCCCATTGTGGTATCACACATTCTTTCGTATCGTAAATTGTCATATCTTTAAATGTTTGTGTCATACATCAAATAAATTTCTAAAATGATCCTAGAA
The DNA here is from genome assembly GCA_017622535.1 of Lachnospiraceae bacterium. Lineage (GTDB taxonomy): Bacteria > Bacillota > Clostridia > Lachnospirales > Lachnospiraceae > CAG-590. The sequence goes on from JAGAQX010000151.1 coordinate 7,280, forward strand.
TATTTTCTCAATTGCCTCTGATAGAGTTGATACGCATATAATCTCAATTGGTAACTTCTCCATACTCTTATCATAATTGGATTTCGGAATATAGCATTTTGAAAAACCAATCTTCACTGCTTCATTTACACGTTGTGCAATATTGGCCACACCTCGAACTTCACCAGCCAAACCGACTTCCCCTAATATAATCGTATTGGAATCCACAGGCACATTCTTAAAACTAGAAACCAATGCTACTACAATTCCCAAATCAATAGCAGTATCGTTTAGCTTCATTCCCCCCGCCAAATTCACGTACGCATCATTACCTGCAATTAATATCCCCGCTCTTTTTTCCAAAACAGCCATCAACAGATTCACACGATTGTAATCAATACCAACAGATGTTCTTCTTGGAAGATTAAAATTCGATTGACAAACAAGTGCCTGAATCTCTGTTAATATTGGTCTTGTTCCCTCTAGCGAGCACACTACCACCGAGCCTGCTGCATCAAGAGGTCTATCACTTAACATTACCTGTGAAGGATTCTCTACCTCGTGTAAGCCATTCTCCTTCATTTCAAACACACCGATTTCATTTGTGGAACCAAAACGATTTTTAACACCACGAAGAATTCGGTACATTGCGCTCTTTTCTCCCTCGAAATAAAGCACCGTATCCACCATGTGTTCTAAAGTCCTAGGTCCTGCAACAGTACCTTCCTTTGTAACATGCCCTACAATAAAAATTGCAACCTCTAATTGTTTCGCAATTCTCATTAACCTACTAGTCACTTCACGAACCTGTGATACACTTCCAGCTCCACTTCCAACCTCTTCAATAAACATCGTTTGTATGGAGTCAATCACTACAACTTCTGGCTTCACTTTCGTAATTGCACCTTCTACATAATCCAAATTCGTTTCACAAAGCAATAACATATCCTTTGTAAAACCACCCAAACGTTCTGCGCGAAGCTTAATCTGTTGTAAAGACTCCTCACCAGAAGCATATAATACTTTATGCTCCTTTACTGTTAAATTTCTACATACTTGTAATAATAATGTGGACTTTCCAATTCCAGGATCTCCACCAACTAAGGTTAACGATCCCTTTACAATACCGCCACCTAATACTCTGTCTAATTCTCTAATACCCGTGCCAATACGTGTGTCTTCCGAAGTAGTTACGTCTAAAATAGATGTAGGCGCCACAGCTTCTGCCTTTCCCAAATGCTTACTGGCGCCTACCACTATCTTCTCTTCAACAAATGTATTCCAACACTTACATGCCGGACACTGACCTAACCACTTTGTTGATTCATTACCACACTCTTGGCAAAAAAAGATTTGTTTTGTTTTCGCCATTCATGTTCCTTCCTATGTCATAAAATCATCATAAACTATCTCATATAATTTAGATTATTTATTATTGAAATTATTTTGATTATAATTTCTTTGATTACTTCTATATATTAATTACCACATAGCAACTTTCAAAAGCACCTATTGCACCTTTGCAATCTTGATAGAAGAGCTCGCACCAGGATTCAACTCCACACTTAGCGATAACTTACCGCCAAGATTTGTCTTAACTGATCCCGTCTCGTTGCCGTTAATAATTGCAACATACTCCTGTCCGGCTTCCATTTCTAATGTAATCTGAGAATCTTCCGTTCCCTCAACCTCAAACTCAACCACATCATCACTTGCTTTAAAGTTATGCACGGTTGTTCCTGGTACCGATTCATATACAAAAGAACCATTTTTCTCTAATTTGGTAATCTCATTGAACGTCTTAACCTTATATTTGTCACCCTTGAAATCAAAACCATCCATCTTGGTTTTGGAATCCAACTCATAATTACCAAAACACAATGCTCCATTCTCTTCCTTAATAAGTTCACTAACAACTGCCATTCCATTATCCTCCTGTACATATATGCACAATATTTTCGTGCCTTTAACCACATCATATTCATTACTTCTCATTCATACAAAAGAAGTAATTACACATGTCATTAGTATACAATATATAGTGTATTTTTGCTAGTGCATTTTTACTAAAAAATCAATTTTAAATAAAATATTTTTACTATTTTCATTTTAATTATTTTTCTATCTTAATTTGCTTTATAAATTTGTTTCTAAATAAAACAAAGAGCTCGAAAACGAGCTCTTTGATACTATTATATCACCTTGAATTTTACTCCTGATTTGAGTACTGAAACACGAACCGTCTGACCTGCTTTAATATTACCAGCTAATAATTCTTCAGCCATTTTGTCCTCAATTTCATTCTGTATTGCACGACGCAATGGTCTTGCGCCATATTTCTTATCATATCCCTTTTCAAAAATGTAATTCTTTACAGCTTCACCATAACGAAGGTCTATGTTCATCTGTTTCTTTACACGCTTTGCAAAATTCTTAAGTAATAAATCTGCAATTTCTTTCACTTCATCCTTAGTCAAAGCATGGAACACAATCGTATCGTCGATACGGTTCAAAAACTCTGGTTTGAAAAGTCTTTTTACTTCTTCCATCACACCGCTCTTCATATACTCATGATCCTTTTCGTCAGAAGTCTCTCCTGCAAACCCTAACTTCTTCGGTTCCATAATTCTTGCAGCACCAGCATTACTTGTCATAATGATAATTGTGTTCTTAAAATCCACTTTTCTACCTTGAGAATCTGTCACATGACCATCATCTAAAATTTGCAACAACACATTGAAAATATCCACATGGGCCTTTTCGATTTCGTCAAATAAAATAACAGAATAAGGATTTCGTCTCACCTGCTCACTTAACTGTCCACCTTCCTCAAATCCAACATATCCCGGAGGCGAACCAATCATCTTTGAAACACTGTGTTTTTCCATATATTCTGACATATCTACGCGAATCATATTCTTCTCATCGCCAAATACAGCTTCCGCCAATGCCTTTGATAATTCAGTTTTACCTACACCTGTTGGTCCAAGGAACAAGAAAGAACCTGTTGGACGATTTGGATCCTTTAATCCAACTCTGCCGCGCTTAATTGCTTTGGCCACTGCATCCACAGCTTCATTCTGTCCAATTACGCGCTTATGCAATTCATCTTCTAAATGAAGAAGTTTCTTAGATTCTTCTTCCTGCAAACGACTTACCGGAATCTTCGTCCACTCAGAAACCACAACTGCAATATCTTCTTCATTTAAAACAAAACCTTGCGCTTTGCGGTTTGTTTCCTGTTTCTTCTTCATTTTTTCAAGCTTCTCTTCCAAAACCCGAATAGCCATCTTTGTCTCATGAGCTGCCTCTAAATCATTATCCATAAAGGATTGATCCAACTCAATATTTAAAGCTGCTAATTCCTTCTCAATTTCTTGAATCTGTGGTGTTGTCTTGAATACTGCCAGCTTCTTTTTAGCAGCTGCTTCATCCATCAAATCAATGGCTTTATCCGGCAAAAAGCGGTCATTCAAATAACGTATCGCTAGTTCTACACAGGCAAAAACCGCTTCATCACTAATACTCAACCCATGATGATACTCATAACATGGACGTAATCCCTGCAAGATTGCCACAGTTTCCTCTTTTGTGGGTTCTGAAACATTCACTGGTTGGAATCGTCTCTCTAGCGCAGCATCCTTTTCAATATACTTGCGATATTCAGCAGTGGTTGTTGCACCAATCATCTGAATTTCCCCTCTTGAAAGAGCAGGTTTTAAAATATTGGATGCATCAATCGCACCTTCTGCACCACCTGCACCAATTATCGTGTGCAACTCATCCACAAATAAGATTACATTGCCTGCACTAATCACCTCAGCGATTAACTTCTTAATACGTTCCTCAAACTCACCACGATATTTGGATCCAGCCACCATACCAGAAATATCCAAAGAAAGTACCCTTTTTCCGACAACGGTTTCTGGTACTTCTCCTGCCACAATCAACTGTGCAAGTCCTTCCACAATCGCAGTCTTACCCACACCAGGTTCACCAACTAGACATGGATTATTTTTCATGCGCCGACTCAAAATCTGAACGACACGTTGCATCTCCTCTGTTCTACCAACAACCGGATCTAACTTCCCCTCTTTTGCCAACTTGGTAAAGTCTCTAGAATACTGATCTAATGTAGGAGTTGATGACTTCCCTTTCTTCTCCTTTGCCTTTAGGCTATTAAGCTCAGTTTTAGCCGCACTAGGCTCCATTCCCATTGCAGTTAAAATATCTCCATACAGCTTAGTTACCGAAATGTTCATTGCTGTCAACAAGCGAAATGCTACACTATCCGGATGCTTAATAATTGCAATTAACAAATGCTCTGTACCAATCTGCTGTGCTTTCAGCCTTGTCGATTCCTTTGCTGCCAAATTCAGAATATCCTGACAACGCTTTGAAAATTCCGCCTTATTTGCCAAAACCACATTACTGTGCTCCATCATCAACTGACTAGTCAGGCTCTCTAACCGATCCTCTTCTACACCATTTTTTTCTAAAACCGCGTAAGCTATACCGCTTTTCTCCTTCATGAGACCTAGCAACAAGTGCTCACTGCCCACATACTCCTGGGTCAATTGGAATGCTATTTTCTTGGCATATCGCAATGCATTGTTTGCACTTTTTGTATAATTTTGCTTCATTAACATTCTCCAATCTATTTTATTTTAACAAAGAACTAATCTATACTTGATGTTCATGCTTCACATCAACATTAAGACAAAGAAGCCGCCACACTAATATATTATTGTGTGACAGCCTCATCATTTGTATTCTTTACTGTTCGTCAATCGCTTTTCCAATATCATTACGCATATACTTATTTTCAAAGTCAATCCACTTTGTCGCCTCATATGCGTTGGCTCTTGCCGTCACTAAATCATCTCCCTTAGCTGTAACACCAAGAACACGACCACCGTTAGTTACAACCTTCCCATCTGCAAGCTTCGTTCCCGCATGGAAAACATAATAACCATCCTTATCATCAAAGGTATCTAAACCTTTAATCTCAAATCCCTTTTCATATGCAACTGGATATCCATCTGAAGCCAATACAACACACACTGCCGCATTGTCTTCAAACTCCAAATCAATCTGGTCTAGCTTTCCATCCACACAAGCTTCCATTACATCAATGATATCATTTTTCAAACGAGGTAAAACCACCTGGGCTTCCGGATCACCAAATCTAGCATTGAACTCTAATACCTTTGTACCCTTCTCAGTAATCATCAATCCTGTAAATAACACACCTACAAAATCTCTTCCTTCCGCTTTCATAGCTGCCATCGTTTTCTTATAAACTTCTTCCTGACAGAACGCATCAATCTCATCTGTATAGAATGGACTTGGTGAAAATGTTCCCATACCACCGGTGTTAAGTCCCTGATCTCCGTCCTTTGCTCTCTTGTGATCCTGCGCAGATGTCATAGTCTTAATTGTTGTACCATCACAAAATGCAAGAACAGACACTTCACGTCCTGTCATAAACTCTTCAATTACCATCTTGTTACCAGCATCACCAAAATGCTTATCCAACATAATTTCTTTCACGCCAGCTTTTGCTTCCTCTAAGTTGTTACAAATCAAAACACCCTTGCCAAGTGCAAGACCATCTGCCTTTAATACAATCGGAAACTCCGCTGTTTCAAGATATGCCAATGCCTCATCTGCATTATCAAAATTCTCATAAGCAGCTGTAGGAATACCATACTTTTTCATCAAATCCTTAGAAAATGCCTTAGAGCCTTCGATGATTGCTGCATTCTTACGAGGACCAAATACCTTCATTCCTTCTTTCTCAAATGCATCTACACAACCAGCTACCAATGGATCATCTGGTCCAACGATTACAAAGTCAATGGATTTTTCCTTTGCAAAAGCCACCAATTTGTCAAAATCCATTACTGAAATATCAACACATTCTGCTAATGCTGCAATTCCTGCGTTACCTGGTGCTGCGTATATTTTCGACACTCTCTTGCTCTTTGCAACACATGTTGCAATCGCATGCTCTCTACCGCCACTTCCAATAATTAAAACTTTCATGTTATTCCTCCTGCAATCTAGTATATTTCTCCGCCAAACAGCTTTCTTACTTTCTACTTGTAGTAATTCCATATCATTCAGCAGAGTTCATTTTTTCAAAACAACACTTACATACCTGTACTCAATCACATACTATTCTGCAATCATTGTCTTTCCATCAACAACCTTAACCCTACCATTCGCAATCATATCAATTGCCTGTGGCAACAACAACCATTCTGCCTGTTCCATAACACGACGCTGTAATACCTCTGGTGTATCACCATTCTCGACAGAAACAGCCTTCTGTAAAATAATAGGGCCTGTGTCCGTTCCTTTATCCACAAAATGCACAGTTGCACCTACCACCTTTACGCCTCTTTCCAAAGCCGCTTCATGAACCTTCAATCCATAAAAACCGGTGCCACAAAAAGACGGTATTAAAGATGGATGAATATTAATAATTCGATTCTCATATTTATCAATCATAGCTGGTGGTATAACAACTAAATAACCCGCCAACACAATCAAATCAACATTTAACGAATCTACTTTCTCCACCAAAGCTTGATTAAACTGCTCTCTATCAGCATAATCCTTAGGGGAAACTACAATCCCTTCAATTCCTGCCTGTGCTGCACGTTCCAAGGCATAAGCACCTTTGTTATTACTAATGACAGCAACTAGCTCTGTATTTGTAATTGTACCAGCCTTCACAGCATCAATAATCGCCTGTAAATTGGTACCACCACCGGACACCATAACCGCAACTCTAAGCATATTATTCTCCTTATCCTACTATCTTCTACATCCAAAAGATAATAGCTAAAATATTTGCAATAGCTAATCATCTATTGTCCAAACAAATCTTTTTCACTATATATAGCTTGCAATTAGCAAAGTGTAACACCTTTTTCACCAGCTTCTACAGAACCAACAACATATGCCTCTTCACCTGCAGCTTTCAAAGCTTCAATCGTCTGATCAACATCTGCTGCATCCACTGCCAACATCATACCAATACCCATATTGTATGTGTTATACATCATTTCCTCTGCAATTTCACCCTTAGAAGCCATTAATTTGAAAATTGCTGGCACTTCATAAGAATCCTTCTTTACAACCGCACGAACTCCTTCTGGTAACATTCTAGGAATATTCTCATAGAAGCCACCACCTGTAATATGAGAACAACCCTTAATGGTAACACCCGCTTCTTTTACACTTCTAAGCGCTTTCACATAAATCTTAGTTGGTGCAAGCAACGCTTCACCAAGAGTTTTTCCTAATTCGTCATAATAAGTTTCTAAAGATTCCTTTGTCATATCAAACACCTTACGAACCAATGAGAAACCATTGCTATGAACACCACTAGATGCAATACCAACTAGCACATCGCCAGCCTTAATATTCTGTCCAGTAATCAAATCCTTCTGATCAACGATACCTACCGCAAAACCTGCCAAATCGTATTCATCTTCAGGGTAGAAGCCTGGCATCTCTGCTGTTTCACCGCCAATCAATGCTGCGTCAGACTGCGCACAACCATCTGCAACACCACTTACAATCGTAGCAATCTTCTCTGGGAAATTCTTGCCACACGCAATATAATCTAAAAAGAATAATGGTTCTCCACCTGCACATGCAATATCATTCACACACATTGCTACACAGTCGATACCGATTGTGTCATGTTTATCCATAATAAACGCCAACTTCAACTTCGTACCAACACCATCTGTTCCTGATACTAATGTAGGATGTTCCATATTTTTAAACTTATCAAGAGAAAATGCTCCAGAGAAACCACCAATATTTGTCAGTACCTCTTCTCTCATAGTCTTCTTAATATGCTCCTTCATAAGCTCTACTGACTTATATCCTGCTTCAATATCCACTCCGGCCTTCTTGTAATCCATTATTCTTATCCTCCTGAATTTTTAAATAATATAACTGTCACCTAACTGTTCGAGATTGACGATAAAATCTACAACCCTCTTTGAACAAATAAAAATGACGTTATGTATTTCGCACTATCATTGGCAAGTATCACTACATATTGGTATACTTCCACAGCGCACGCACAACGTCATTATAATAAAAAACCATATTTTTGTAAAGAGTGGGCACAGACAAAATCACTTATTCTGCGTAATCCACAATTTGTGTAATATCATACTGTTTATTTTGTATTCTTTGCTCAAAATCGCCCTTCGGCATCGGCTTGTCAAACAAGAAGCCCTGCACAATATAACATTCCATATCGTGTAAAAATTCTACCTGATTCCAATTCTCGACACCCTCTGACACAACGTCCATATTCAGCTGCTTTGCCATATGAATAATATTAGATAAAACAATACGATCCGTCTCTTCGTCAGTTCCTTGATCAATGAAGGATTTATCAATCTTCAAAATCTCCACTGGGAATGTACGCAAGATATTCAATGACGAATATCCTGTTCCGAAATCATCAATGGATACTGCAATCTGGCTATCCTTCATTCGATTCACAAATGCAGAAAGTAATCCTTGTTCTTCCTCGTCCGTTGTTTCTGTCACTTCTACTTCAATGTATTTAGGGTCTATATGATACTGATTTAGTAAATTTTGAATCTTGTTCGCAAACTCTGGATTGGACAAATGCTTGCGGGAAAAATTAACAGAAACTCGAACTGGTTCAACACCACTATCTAACCATTCTCTAAGATCCCTACATACCTGGTCTAATACATAAAAATCCAAATTGCAAATCGAACCATCTCGCTCAATAATAGGAATAAACTCACATGGCGAAATCAGCTTGTCATTCCGATACCAACGTACCAAAGCTTCTGCGCCTATTAAATGATATGTATCCGTCTTAACCTTAGGCTGATAATAAACTTGAAACTCTCTATCTTTTAAAGCCTGTGTAAATGAACCCAATATTTTCTTTTCGTTATTGACACGTTCATTTAATTCTGTAGTAAAATAGACATATGGTTGTTTTGTAATATTTCTAGCTATACTTAAAGCCATAGCTCCATTACTAATTACACGCTCGCAATCAGATATGGAATCATCTATTTCATAAATACCTGCTGTTGCTGACAATATCACGGTAGATTGTTGTTCACCCAACATTCCATACGTAGCAGCACCTGATAAAAAGCGAATAAACTCCTCCGTTTTTTCTTTCTTGATCAGAGCCACAAAATTATCGCCACCCAATCTACCTATATACTCATCTTTGTCGATAAAAGCAAGTAACAAGCGTGCATATCTACATATAATATCATCCGCTTCCTGTTTTCCGAACTTTCTATTAATTAGACCAAATCGCTTTAAGTTAAAACAAAAAGAATTATATTTTGTAATATTATCTTGTTCGTAAACCTTTTCTACTCTTTTCAAAAAGCCTTGTGTATTAGGAATTCCAGTTACAACATCCGTAAGCATACTGTTTGAAATCTGCTGAATCAAACGAAACCTTCCACAATGGAAGAACAGGATATTCAAAATCATATCTAAGTCCACTTCTTCGCTTTCGTTCCATGCCTCGCAGCCATAGCCCCGATACAAATCTACATTCACGATTCCACCTTCACCAGTAGTGTAATTCTTCTTAAAAACAAGCTGCTCATCTGCAACCTGCCCAGGCATCGCAAAGCTCCCACCTGTATTTATTCCATCTGGTGTAAATACATTCGGTGGAACCTGAAATGTCATCTCTAATCTCGCGATCTGGTACGAATCCCATAATAGTTCTATTGCTTTTTGTACACATTCAAACGTATTCTCATGTTTGGACAAAAGATCAACATATTCAGCAAAAACTGTACTACTTTTCATTTTGCTTCCTCCTACTCTGTGAAATCTTCTAAAAACTCTTTAAACTCTCTTCTGGCTCCTTCAATCACACTATCATCTCTGGTATCCAAAGCCTTTTCAAATGCTCGCAAGGCGTATTCAATATACATTCGTTCATCACCAATGCTTTCTTCATACAAGCGTTCCCCTCGAAGTAAAAGTAACTTGTTCTCTTCCTTCTCCCTTGGATGAATCTTGAGATAAGCAAGCGCTTCCATACGTTCTTTCACCTCTTCGTCTGTCATATCTGTAGCATTCGTTTTAATAATTTGTTTGGTAATCTCCCCTGTGGAAATAACCTTAATTTCAACTTCCAAAATAGAATTTACATCATACGTGTAAGTGACATCTACAGCTTCCTTACCAGCCTCACCCTTTGGCACCCGAACTCGAATCTCTCCTAGCGAAACATTGTTGGATGCAAAACGACTTTCTCCCTGTAATACCTTGCAACGAATCTGGGTTTGATTGTCGTGTACTGTATATAACCGCTCAGTTCTACTTGCCGGAATTGTAGTGTTCCGTTCAATAATTGGGCAGAAATGCCCATCTTCAAACCGACCATTTTCCTTCTCAATAACAATCTCTGTTCCAAGAGTAAATGGACATACATCCGTAAGAATCACTTCTTTAATACTATCCTTTCGCTCCTTCATAGCGCCCTGTACTGCTGCGCCTAAAGCCACAGCTTCATCTGGGTTAATAGATGTATCTGGCAGATTATGAAATAGCTTACCTACAAATTTACGAATAAATGATAGCTTGGTTGCACCACCAACTAAAACAACACGATTAATGTCTTTTAGTCTAACATTGGCATCTGAAAGGCTACGCTTAATTGGCTGGCGAATCTTGTCTAATAATTCATCACATTTTGCCTCATATTCATCTATAGAAAGTCGCATCTCGTATGTCTCTTCTCCTAGCTTACAGCTCATAGTTGAATAGCGTTCTCCGTTAAATTCAAGCTTGCAATTCTCTGCCTGCTTTGTAATATGCTTTAGCTCTTTTTGTGATAATATCTCTCTATTAATATCCGGATTTTTCTCGAAAAATATATCCTCAATGACTTTCGTAAAATCCTCGCCACCTAAGAAGTTATCTCCCGCTACTGCACGCACTTCGATTATTGAATCATATAATTCCAAAATAGATACATCAAAGGTTCCGCCGCCTAAGTCAAACACAAGAAACTTTCCATTTTCTCGATTTTCATACAAACCATAGGCAATAGCAGCCGCAGTGGGTTCACTGATAATTCGCTCCACCTTAAGCCCTGCTAATTCACCAGCACGCTTTGTTGCTTTTCTTCTCTCATCATTGAAATAAGCTGGCACACTGATAACTGCTTCCGTAACCTCCTCTTGCAAATAGTACTCCGCATCCTCTTTCAATGCACGCAGGATAAGTGCAGATAGTTCTTCTGGTAAAAACTTCTTACCAGAAAGCTCGTACTCCTTCTCACTACCCATGCTACGTTTAAATACCGCCGCAGAGCTCTTTGGATAAAGGAGCATTCTCTCCTTTGCCGTTTCTCCAATATACACTTGTCCATCCTCATCTACACTTACCACAGACGGTGTCAAATTCTTACCGAGTCGATTCGGAATAATCTTGGGTCCCTCATCCGTATAGTAAGCCACAAGGCTGTTTGTTGTTCCTAAATCAATACCAATAATCATATCTATATCCTCATATATCTAAGCAATCCTACTAATCCTTTGTCAAAACAGATATTCCGAAAATATATTATCTGTACGCAAAGTCCAACTTTAACTATAACACAAAGCCACGAAGATTTCAAATCTCCGTGGCTCATTTCAACAAACTTTTCGAGTACTATTACTGCTTATGTTTTATTATGTTGTTACATGTTCTATCACAACCTTGTTTTCTCATAGTACTTCTACATTTTCTCTTCCAAACATTTTAAATGTCGCCTTGCCGTATAACAGTTCTTCTTATTCTCAATCGTCTGCTTATACATACTCATTGCTTTTTCTTTATCGCCCTCCAGCTCTGCAATTAAGCCTTCTGCAAGATAGTATTCATAACAATCCTGGTACTCACAGGTAACACATAGATGACAAGGTTTCATTTGTGCTAAATATTCCTTTGCAGTAGATATACGTCCCGCACACATGTGCATTACAACTAAAACATATAGAAACATACGACGATATCTTTCATCCCGTAGGATTTCTTCTTCTCCGTTATGTCTCTTTAAAAATGCTTTTAAAAATTGGTCTGCCCAATGCTTTGCATGTTTTGCATCACCCTTTTCAAAACAAACAGTTGCTCTAACAAAATCTAAATGCTCCTTATCTTGTGTATCATGTTCATCCGAAGAGCTATGGGCTATAGAATCAAACAGTATGCGGTCTGCCTTATCCAAATCACCTTTATCACGATAGTATTCCGCCACATCAGAAATTGCTTTTGCACAAATTTGTTTTGTAATATAATGCCCTGGTTCCACCTTAAAATAGTAGTCTTCTGCTTTCACAATATCACCCATTTGATGATAAGCTTCTGCAATATCACAATATAGCTTCTGTTCCTTCTTATCCATCTCCGTTAATTTACCAGTAATGCCAGATGATATTTTGTTTGAAATACTTCGCTCTTTTTTCTCTTTTTTCACTTCCTCTAGCATTTCCACATAAATCTCTATCGCCTTATCATATTTTCCGGCCTTTAAATATACGTTTGCAATATCTCTTCGTAAATGTGTCGCCTTTGGTCTTATACGTATAACCTCATAATACATCTTAACTGCCTTGTCGTATTCTCCTGCCAAAGTATAACACTCCGCCAAATTCAAATACGGTAAATGATCCTTATCTGGATCCATTGCAATCGCTTGTTCTAATGGTACAATCGCCTCTTCAATGCGACGTAGTTTTAGCAATGCACAACCAAGATTGTTGTATGCATAATATGCATCCGAATCCAAATCGATTGCCATTTTACAATCATCTACAGCTTTCTCTAACTCATATAAATCAATGTATAAGTTTCCACGTTCCACATATCCTTCTGCTGCATTTGTCACCTCAATAAATCGTGATGCGTACTCCACTGCCGTTGCACACTGACTCAAATCATCATTTTCATTGCTCAAATAACTGTGGATATACATCATTCTACGAAGTGCCGGCGCATATTTGGGATCAATACTTAAAATCTCTTTATAACACGCAATTGCTTTATTGGTATTATCCAATCTTTCGTAGGAATTACCCACTCTTGTTTTGGCATAAAGGTTATCTGGCTCCAATTGCACTAATCGCTCGCATATATCTAACGCTTCCTGAATGCGTTTTTCTCGATTCAATACATCTACCTTTAAATGTAACATTGTTGTATTATCTGGCTGCTTTACAAGATACTCCTCAATGATGTTAAGCGCCCTTGCGGTGTCATCCAAATCCCAATACAGAATTGCATATTCCTTTTCCAACTCCGCCATTTCTTCTATATCTGTTTCTCGTTCCTTTGAGGAATAAATCTTATCACGCAATTGTTCCATTAACGCCAAGGCCTTTTCCGTATTTTCTTTTGAAAATGCTTTGTAATGAACACAACGAATCTCATACAAATCCAAGCTGTCACTTTCTAGTTCTAATTCTCTTGCTGCTCCAATCACTTGCTCCACATCATCATATTGGTCAAATGCATAGAACACCTCTGCAGCCAACACATAAGGCGGTACATAAGCTGGATATATTTCAATACATGCAAAATAATCATCAATTACTTCTTTCGCATGCTTTAATTTGTAATGTGCTTTCTGCCTATGAACATAAGCTGGGAAGAATCCTCTATCCCTTTCCAAAATGGAATCACACATTTCGATACAAGCTTCATAGCGCTCTGCTTCTAAATAGAACCGTGCCAGCTGTTCCATATAAGAAAACTTAACCAATGTATTATTCTCTTCCTGAATTGCTGTCTCTATATAATGCTTTACTCGTTCAATTATGGAATCTTTGTCATCCTTAGCTGCATTCTTAAATTCATTTTCCCAATAACAAATTCCGATAGAAAAATGCGCCAATGACAAACGATTCTTTCTTTTTTGTGCTTCCTTTGAACCATCATCTTCGGACTGTTCAATTAGTTCTAACCATTTCTGTGCGAAAGGTAATGCTTCCCGATAATGGTCACCTGCTAGATACAAACGACAACGAAGATTAATATAATCATACTCCTCAGAAGCTTCCAACTGATCTAATAATTGAATACCTTCCTCAAATTTCTTTTGCTGATAATAACACCAACCAAGCTTGTAGCACACGTCCGGAATCAGCTCTTTCTCTAACTCAGTCTCATATCGTTCCACCAAAACAAGATTGATTTTATCTAATAATGTCAGACTATCTGCATCCTGAACACGGTCTTCTAAAACATCCTCAACCTGTTCCTTTGCCTCCTCTGGATTTCCTTCCAAGAACACACAATTTGCCATACCTAACATTGCCGTATAATTCTTCTCATCTGCATCCAACAATGCCTGATAAATAGCTTTTGCATTCTCAATCTTACCATTTTCAATTAAGGTCTCTGCATAGATTCTTTCAATATACTGATTAGACGAATACTCAAAATCTAACTCTTCCATGATGGAAAGCGCAGCCTTTAGCAATTGTTTTCTTTCCTCTTCCAACTCATCTCTTTCCTGCGCATTCAAAACAGGTTCTGTCTGCTTTCCGTCATTCTCTTCCACTTTATTCAATTTCTCAGCTATCAACTCTGCTTCTAGTAGTATACAACGAGCTTCCTCTGTTTCAGTAAATGGATGCGTAACATCAAAGCGTTTCAATTCCTTCAACAACTGCTTTACCTTATCTAAGTCTCTTTCCTCAGAAACTGCCTTCAGCTCATATATTTTATTAATATAAGCATCTACATCCTTATCGGTTTCCCCACCGAACAATTCGTAATCGATAAATCCCGGTCTGTTAATCTGCCACTTGACAAATTCCAGATAATTTTCTGGAAACTTTTCTTTTAAATGCTCCATATTCTCTATGTATCCAAAGCGTTTGTCTACCAGCTGCCAAATACTTTGAGGCATATTGGAATGGGACATAAAATAGGCTAGTAGTTTTTCGCCAGCCTCTAATTCTGTATCGAGATTATCACATACGGAATCTTTCAAAAGTTCCTTCCATTTATCCTCCTGAATACGGGTCTTAACATCGCAATAAATGATATCTACTTTATCAATCCATAAATCTACATCATTCTTCTTACCCTTGAATTCCGGCTCTGTGCCATCAACCTCCTCTTCTGTTTCCGGACGTTTTGCATAAGCAAGTGCTTCCTCATATGCTTGACGTAGCTCCATAAAACCCTGTTGGTCATCCTCTGGATTAACAAAACGAAGCTTTTCTCGATATGCATTACGAATCACCTCTTCGTCTTTGGTTTTTTCTATCTCTAATATTTTCCAAATCATATATTGCCTCCTAACGTTGGATTCTTCACTTTTGTACTGATATATTGTACCATAAATATAAGACAGTAAAAATCTTTTTCAACATTAATTTGATACATACCAGAACTAGCCATAATAATAACAAAAGAAGCGAAAACACACTTGTCTCCGCTTCCTTATCACCTATTACTCTAATTACGTAGCTTATGCAAACTTTGCAATCACTTCTTCATTCGCTTTCATAGCCGCTTCTTCCATTTCTTTTCTCTCATCCCACAACTGATTCTTAATGGTCTCATGCTTACCAGCCATAATCTGAAGTGCGAGATAAGCTGCATTCTTACTTCCGTTAATTGCTACTGTAGCAACCGGAATTCCAGGTGGCATCTGAACGATAGACATTAGAGCATCCATTCCATCTAAATTAGAACCTGCGATTGGTACACCAATAACAGGGAGTACCGTTTGTGAAGCTACTACACCAGGTAATGCTGCGGCCATTCCCGCTGCCGCAATGATAGCCTCTGTTCCATCGTTATTGCATTCATCAATAAATGCAGATAAACCCACATGTGCTCTATGCGCTGACAAACATCTTACATTTACTTCTACTCCATATTTCTTTAATACATCTACTGCTGGTTCAACCTTTGGTAAATCGCTTGTTGAACCCATAATAATTGCAACCTTCATATCATTAATCCTTTCTGCATGTTGTTTTATATGTAATGTGTCTCACCTAACAGTGCTCTTCTTCACATCAACTACATTAGTATAACAATTATCAAATCGACCGTCAATTATTCGCTTCTTTGTACTTCTCCTCAAACTCTTCGATTGGCATAGGCTTTGCAAAATAGTATCCCTGAATCAAGTCACAGTTCTGTGTTGCCAAGAAATCTACCTGTTCTCTGCTCTCAATACCCTCTGCAACAATCTTCATCTCAAGCTTCTTTGCAAGCTCAATCACATTCGATACAATCTTCATTCCTCGTTCTAGTGAATCAGCACCTCGGAAGAAATCTGCATCTATCTTCAATACATCAATATGTAATTCCTTCAAGGAATTCAACGAAGAATAACCAGCACCAAAATCATCCATTGAAACAATGAAACCATGGTCTCTCAATTTCTTAACTGTATTAAGCAGCACCTGTTTGTCATCAAAAAAAGCACTTTCTGTCAGTTCTAATTCGATAACATCGTGTGGAATTTGAAACCTATCCACAAGCCCACAGATATGTTCTGCCAAGTCCTCCCTCGTAAAATGTGCTCTTGAAACATTGACAGATATAGGAACAACCTCTTTTCCTTCTCCAATCCATTTGGCTTGTTGCCTTGCAACCTCTTCTATCATATAATCGTCAAGTTGTAGGATAAATCCATTCTTTTCAAAAATCGGAATAAATCGATTCGGCGGAATAAAACCTTCTACTGGATGAACCCAACGTACCAATGCTTCCGCACCTGCCATTCGCTCTTCCTTTGCACTGTACTTCGGTTGCAAATACACCTTGAATTCCTTATTCTTCAAGGCACGCTCCATCTCATCTTCCACCTTACGCTCCCAAAGCTGCTGCTTTTTCATTTCTATATCAAAAAAAGCAATTCTAATTTCTGCATCCTCATCTAATAAGGCGGTTGCTGCCATAGCATTATTGAATAATTCTTCAATATCCTGGCTACGATTTTCCACAAGACATACACCAGAACTAAAATATAATTTGATGTTTGGAGTTATGTTATTCAGTAACTTTTCAATATTCTCAATTCGGCTCTTTAACTCCTCCACCTCATCATATTTTAATAACAAAGCAAAATCCGCCTGTTCATAATGTGCCATGGCTTCTTTACGTCTTACTTGTTTTTTCAGCACATTGTAAAATCGTTCCAAAAGCTCTTCTCCGTCCTTCACACCAAAACAGGTACAAAAACTTCGATATTTCTCCATACGAAAATGAATTACAGCATAAAAATTGCGATTGCCATAATTTCTTTTTATTAACCTGCCACCTTTTCGTACAAAAGATAGCCAATTCTCACCACCAGTTACAATGTCTGTGTACAGCACCTTTGTTACCCTGCTTTGACTTGCAATCAAACCGATTATAGTAAAAATATAATAAATGATAAAAATCACTAGTAATGCTGCAAACATCAAAGCAACAAATATCAATAAAACTACATCATAAGAATATACAGCAATATGGTTTAATACATTTATCTCCATATCCTCTACCGGAAATACATACCACAGCTTTAAAGCTGCCAAAGGCACATATTTCTCTTCATTCGTTTTATCCAATTGTGATAATATAGTTTTAATATCAATTTTCTTTAGAAATCCTTTATTTACAGAATATTCATCACCTTGTTTTACAACCACATTCTGTTCATCTTCTTCAATTATTATGTCATAGTCAACATAGCCATTTTCCTCATTGAATAATTCCATATATGTTAGTCGAACACTCTGATCCGGATATCTTCCATTACTAGACCATTCTTCCTCGCCTGCACGAACAATACTCACCGCTTCTACTTCATCGTTCAAAGCAATATCGGTTAGTATTCCCTCATAGGATTGTTCTAAGTTCTCAACATTCGGTTCCACATGTCTTCTAACAATATGACTAGACGCTTCATAACTACTGGTAATCTTATCATCAACCACATCTACTACACTAGTTACTAACACTATTAACATAAACACAAAGAATACGGATGCAATTAGGAAAAGACCCAAAATAGATGGCCATATTCTTTTTCGTTTTAATTTTTTAATTCTTTTATCTTTTGATTTACTCATATATCCCTCAAACTCTTTTAATCTTCATACACTACAACTCGATTTCTTCCTTCTGTTTTAGCTCGATACAGCGCTTTATCTGCACATTCAATTGCACTATGATAATTGCCACCTTTGTATGCAGCTACACCGATTGAAGCAGTAATTGGGCATATCGAATTATCACTTGCCTCAATATTTACACGAAGCTTCTCGGCAATCGTTGCGCCAATTTCAATATCACAGCCAGAAAGAATAATCAAAAATTCCTCACCGCCCCAGCGAATGATGTAATCCGTTGAACGTACCGATTGGCTTATCACTTTAACTGTATGTTTCAACACAACATCTCCAGACTCATGACCGTATTGATCATTGACATTTTTGAAGAAATCTAAATCTACAATCAAGAAAGCTACTGGTACCTCTGAAGCTATATTCAGTTCTTCCGTAATAGGGTCACTAATCTTTTTTAACTTGTTACGATTAAACACACCTGTCAGTTGATCATGTACCACTAAAGTTTCCAACTGCTCTGTCACCAAATAGTGATCAAGATAAACCTTTTCCATTGTATAATGCATGACACAAACAGCCACAATACACGGAACATTAAACATAAGCATCATTGCTACATTGTCATATCTTATAAATATATTAGCAATTAATATATCAACTGCTAAACCACAATGTGCAATCAAGGCATATTTGTAAGGGGCGCAAAATCCAACACATACAAATATCAAGTTCATGATAATCATGCCTTCACCTGCATATTCCCTGTCAGGCAATATATAGGTTGCCCAGTCTGTGCACCATATAATGATATGTACCATCAGGTAGGAAGCAATTACCATTAATTTGTAGCCCTTATTCTGTTTATATAAATACATAAACGCCAACAAAGGCAAAATTACAATCAAACGTGATAACAATGTCTCATGTGCAAATCTACCGAATATTCCACAATCGGTAAAGAAAAAAGTCAAATACGCAACGGTTGCGATAATCAAAACTCCACGGTTAAATGATTTGTAATAATCATACTTTGATTGATAAAATTCTACTTGTTGCTCAGTCGATAACTGTTTTGCCTTTGTAATCATTTGTTCCAT
This sequence comes from Lachnospiraceae bacterium, assembly GCA_017622535.1. GTDB lineage: Bacteria > Bacillota > Clostridia > Lachnospirales > Lachnospiraceae > CAG-590. Next base: position 26,484 of record JAGAQX010000151.1, read on the forward strand.
CCTGCATCCCCCAATAAAATATTTGCATATTATTATACCAGTTTTCTCTATTGTGTATCAAGTGAATTCAGGAAACTCCTCCATTATTCTTCTTCCTGCCAATACTCTCGGAGATTAATTCCTGTTGTGTCCTTAATAAACGGTGTTTCAAAATGATTATAAAAATATGCATCCATCGGTGTTTCCACACCATCTTTTAGGTAGTAATATCCAACTTTGCCATCTTCGTACTCGTACCCAACAAAATCATAGGAAATTTCATAAGTAGAACCATCGACTCCCACAAAGGAATAATGGTTTTTATCGCCTTCCACTGAATAACCTTCTCTAACCAAAACTTCATATAGCGTAGAAAAGCTCACACCATATGAAAATCGACTGGCTACTAGGTCATCATAATACTCATAAGGACCATCCTCTGATTTCGCCACCCCCAAACGGTATTTACTATTGGCAACCACTTCTTCGATTTCTTCTTCTGTAAACTCTTTCAAACAGTTTTCCAGCCCAAAATCCAATGCGGTCAAAAGGAAGTTCTCTTCTGCTTCCTCATACATCTCTTCGACAAACTCGATAGCCGTATCTCGATAATCCCCTGAATCCATTTCATAACCTTCTACCGCATCGCGGAACGGAATATCCATCATGAAATGGACACTGACCTTCACTTTATGATCCAAATATTCATCCAAAAATGCATTGGTTTCATTAAACAGTTCCTGTAATTCTCTTCTACTACTATATTTTCCCTTAATGATAGCACGACATAATCCGTATTGCGTTTTGGTTTCTAGAGACAAACTCTCAGAATCATACTGTTCAAACGCCTGCGCTAATCGGACATCCTCATAATCACCAATCAAATTATTTCCAGGAAACAACGAATCCGCCTGAAAATCATCCAAAACACGAAACTTCATGCTATGTTTTTTGTCCGTCACTGTCCATATGTAATCTGTACTGTCATTTTCATCCTTGATTGCTTCTGGTTCCTGTTCTACCGAAACAGACTTCAAGCCATATTCAGTTTTCACATATTCCTTGATATCGTTCTTATCGTAATCTTTTCTACAACCACACAAACATATGATGCAGAGTATTACGATTAACATTATTCTTTTCATTTGATACCTCCTAATTACCATCCATACTTTTCTAAATCTAGTTATATATTAGTCATTGAACAATATAATTGCCCCTGGTTTCATTCGCCAATTTTCTATGTATAATGTGCTATCAAAATTTAGCACTATTTTGTAATTATATCAGATACTAAGAAAATTGTATCTAATATTTGATAAAATATGCTCTTAAGTATTACCTTTTGAATCAAAATTGATTGCCAAAAATTGCTTACAATGTTATGGTGTATCTATTGTTATTAAATAACAACCATTCAGAGATGCCTTCAATAGTGCTTACTCTGAATAATGAACAGTACAAATGAAGAGAGGCTAGAATAATGTACAAAATTATGACTTCTGACGAAGCAATCGATATTATAAAAGATGGCGACGTCATCTGTTTAAATTCATTTTTAGGAATCGAAAATCCTACTGAATTACACGAAGCGATTTATCGAAAATATAAGGCAACCGGTTCTCCAAAACACTTGACCATGGTTTCTAGTGCTGGATTCGGTGTTTGGGACGAAAATAAAAATGCAGAACAGTACATAAAGGACGGTGCCGTAGACAAGATTATCTGCGGACATTTTGGAGCTATGTTTAGCACAAAGAGACTTGTACTAGAGGACAAGTTTGAAGCATACAATCTTCCATTGGGTTGTATTTCCCATGCGATTCGTGCACAGGCCGGTGGTATTCCAGGTGCCTTATCCAAAGTTGGCCTTGACATTTTTGTTGACCCATTGGTGGACGGACCAGGAATCAACAGTATTTCTAAAGATGATTCTCTTGTAACTCATGTGGAGGTTGACGGGGAGGAATTCTTATACTACAAACTACCAAAATTCAATGTGGCGCTCATTAAAGGTACCACTGCTGACCGCAAGGGTAACATTTCCTTTGACGACATGTATATGTCTGGTGACGCACTATCCATCTGCCAAGCAACTAAGGCAAATGGTGGTAAGGTCATTGTTCAGGTGGATCGTATTGAAAGTACACCTTCTAGACCTCGTAATACTATTATTCCTGGATGTCTTGTAGATGCAATTGTTAAAGTTGAGCCAGAACCACGTCACGCCGCATATGAGTCATTAACCGGTAGTTTTGAAATTCCGTACTCTCAATGGCAGGATTGGAGCGACATGTTAGAGGCAAGAACATCCACCAAAAGTGTTGTCAATGTGGCAGGAAACATCATTGGTAAGCGTGCTGCTATGGAACTTCGAGAAGATGACATCGTAAATATCGGTGTGGGAATTCCCGAAACCGTTACGAAATATGCTCGTGAAACTGGTATTTTAGATAAAGTAACATTAACGGTAGAATCCGGCGGTGTAGGTGGTTTCCCTGCTTCTGGCAAGGTATTCGGTGCTGTTATCGGTGCAAATTCCATGTACGACATGGCAAACCAATTTGACCTATACAACAACGGCGGTTTGGATATCTGTTTTATGGGTGGTATTGAAGTAGACGTGCATGGCAATGTCAATGCACACCGTGGTCCCGGAGCCTTTGCCGGGGTGGGGGGATTTGCCAACATTACTGCCAAAACCAAAACTGTGGTATTCTGTTTAACATTTAACGCAAAGGGATTAAATGTGGACGAAAAAGACGGAAAAATCACTATTGTCAACGAAGGTTCCATCCCAAAATTTGTAGATGAGGTAACAAGCATCAGCTTTTCTGCGAAACGTGCACGGGCTAACAAACAAAGAATTTTGTATGTGACGGAGCGTTGTGTATTCGAATTAGGCGAACATGGACTTAGACTCATTGAAGTATATCCAGGAGTGGATATGGAAAATGATATATTAAAGCAGTTGCCATTTAAGGTGGAAGTAGATTCACTGCTTCAATATTAAAGGTTCAAAAAAACGATTCACGATTCAGAAACGACTTGAAAATATATAAAATATCTATACTAAGGAGGACTCTATCTTTATGAATAACGAAAAGAAAAGACATATTCGTTTATTACTTATCAGCTTATTATTTGCAGCAATATTTATAGGTGCCGCAGCCTATCTTGTAATCACACATCGTGGAACAGAGGCTGCTACAGACACGATTGTAAGTATCACTAAAATTCTAGCGCTAATCGGTGTATTCTTTTTGGTATTGGCATTTGGACACGTCGTACCCGCCTTTGTCACCTTAAAAAAACGAGAAGACGGTAAGCCGGTAGCAGAAGGCAGCGGTATCTTCAGCGAAAAAAAGATGCAAGATGCATTAGGAAACTATATTCCAGACGGAGAGACATTACTTGCCGGTATTCATGCTGTTGGAAAAGAATCTTCTGTGACATGCGTATTCGAAAACTGTGTGCTTACGGAGGACGCATTACTTGCCAACGAGAATGGCAACACCGTGTCAGTAAGCAAATCCAAATACTCCACATATGACCTGTACATCGGCATTACCCAGAACTGTTTCATTGTAGCCGATTGTGAAACTTACCGCTATTACTATGAATTTGACAAAGAGCCTAATACTGATACAACAGATATTCAGACTGTAACCGAAGATATTCAGTTAAGAGATATTGGCAAATGCTTCTCATTAACAGATATCCAAAGCTTCGAGATGAAGAATGGGTTTGCTGGTTCCATCAACTGTATGATCAAGTTGAAAAACGGAGGCTACTTCAAGCTTCTACTTCCAAAAATGGGGGGATTAGGCGGTGGTATGCCACGCCATGAAGAATATAGAGATGCGATTGTGAAACGCTTGAACGAATGTAATGCATAAAAGCTCTCAAATAACCTAGATACATAATGATAAGCCCCACATTTTACTCATCACAAAGTAAAATGTGGGGCTCTATTATTATCATTTATCCAATTGTTTGAACCAAATACATTGGTACATCAAATATACTTACCTTACTTCCACCATTCCTTTTCCTCTTCTTCGGAATCCAAAACTACAGTGACATTCGCCCCTAAATCTGACCCTTGGGAAATCGCATTTTGTCCGCACCACACAATTTCGAACTGTGACAACTGCTGTAGTGGACGCAAATCTGTCACATAGTTGTTGGTAATATCTAGTTTCTTCAAATTTGGCAGGCTCTCAACAAAGGAAATATTGATAAGCTTGTTCCCTTGCAGATACAACTCCTCAAGATTGCCAAATTTCTTTACCACATCGATGTTATCAACCAATTCCACATCATCATAATCTACATAAGTAAATGCACCATCATACTGCACCACAATATTTTCCCAAAGGCGTAATCGATTCATATGTAATACCTTCAAGTTTGTGTGCTCAGGAATCGCATCAAAATTCATCCCAAAGCTACAATCATTAATATTAATCTCTTCCAAGCTTGCAATCGAAAAAATAGCTTCCACATTTCCATATACAGTTATACCACTCATATCTAACACCTTAAGCTTGGACAAACTCGTTAACATATTCAAATTATCCAAATCACCATACACACTGCCAATTTGTAAATACTCTAAATTCTGCAACGAAGCAAAGACATCAAAGGTACTGCAATCCGCCCCTCTTAAATACAATTTTTTTAATTCAGTCAAAGATTGCATAAAAGAAATATCGGATACACCTGCGATAGACAATGTATGTAACTTTGTCCAGTTATTTGCATCAGGCATTTGCGCTTTACTTCCCACTTCCAATGTCAATTCTTCTAATCCACTCAAAGAGCTTAACGCACTATAATCAGATATTTCTCCATTATCCTGCAGGATAACCGTCTTTAATGATGTTTTCCCCTCTAATGCCGAAATATCAATTACGATGGTATTCTCCAAAGAAAGCTCTTGTAAATTAGACATCTTTTCTACAAAGGAAATATCCTTAAGCTGTTCTGTCTCGAGATGTAAATTTTCCAGTTGCTTCAAGGAATGCAAAACACCAAAATCTGTAATTGCATCACCATTTACTATCTCTAATGTTTTCAAATTGGTAAGAGCGCTAATTGCATTCAAATCTACCAAATCATAGTCATCGATATGCAGATACTCCAATTTTGTAAATGCATCCACCCCATCTAATGTTTCTGCATCAAAGCATCCGTATATCTTTAGCTTATCCGGATTTGGCAGGCTAGACGCCAAATCTTTTGGTGTATTCCGGCACCACACTTCTTCTAGCGAGTTTAATTGTTCCAATGCCACTTGAGGAATGGTCTCTGTGGCAAAATGAAGCTTTGTAAGATTCGGGAAATTTTTCAAATCTCCCATATCACAATACAAAGAGTCTTCCAGCTGTATCTGCTTGTTTTCACCATCGTTTCTGCTGTATTCTACGACATAACAACCATTCTCATAATAAGCATATATCGAAGTTAACTCCTCTAATTCTTCCTCTGCAACATCATCTACTGAAGTACCATAGATTTCCTGTACAAGGGTTTTAAAGAATTCAGAGCGAAACTTCTCTTCTTGTACTTCTGTCACAACTGATGAAGAACGGTTATTATTGGTTGAATAACTTTCACGAATTGACACCACTAAGAACACCAATAACAGAATTACGATGATGGCAAACACACTAGCCAACAGACAACCCTCTTGTGATGAGGAAGATGATGATTCATGTATATGAATCTCTTTAGGTTCATCTCTATCAATCAAATATATCGCATCACAATGTGGGCATCGGGCTCTTTCTCTGTCAATCTGCTCTAATGCACCACCACAATTTTCACATTCCATTTCAATTAGTTTAATCATATATTTTTCCTCTACTTATATAATAAGTTTCTTTTTCCTTATATTATTGTCAATTTATCATTTTGAATCTATATTGTCAATGAATGCATATATCATTGTCACCACCTAAAACAAGCGTTAAAAACATATACCGAAATGCTCAAAAACCTTATAATTCCTTGTCTTCTAGGTTGACACAATACTAAAGAAAGTATTATTATGTTCATAGTACAGTTATTTCATTAAAAACGAATAATACGATGATTCTTTTATTAAAAACAAATTATCAACTGTTCACAAAAACACTTTTTTAATGAGGAGGAAAGAGCATGATTACATTACAAAAGAACAAACGATTAGCTGTAGGCTTATTACTAGCAATTCTATTGTTAGTTTCTGTATGTGCAACACATCCTGTTCACGCAGCTTCTACAACAGATATCGCAGTTGGCGGCCAGCAATACTACTTAACCAGCGTAAAATATCCTGGACGAGCAGTTAACATGTATGTCGATTCTACTGCCGCTATTACAAATAAGACTCCCGTCAATTTGTACGCATTGGACAAAAGCACAACACAGCGCTTTACTTTTGTTAAAAACACCAAGGGAAACTACCTAATGATTCCTTATGGCAGTAAATATACTGTTAATGTTTCTGCATTGCAAGCTGGTACAGCAGTATTTGCTTGGCAAAATAAAGCCGTTAACAATGAATACTTCATTATCGAAAAAACTAGCGACGGATATTACACCATGCGAATGGAAAATGCTACCGGACTATACTTAACAGCAGACTCTAATTCTAAGTTGACGCTACGAGCTAAGGCTGCTGACAACTCACAGAAATTTGCATTCCATCCTTATCCTGAAACTACACCGGAAACGGATGCTGCTACAGACACTGCTACCGATGCTGCAAATGACGCAGCAAACGTTACATCCTTCTTCACAGAGGGAAATCAGTATTACTTCACAAGTGTTAAATATAGTGGAAGAGCCATTAATATGTCTGTAAACAAAAATTCCGCTATCAAAAACAACACAAAGGTAAATTTATATGCCCTTGATAAAAGTGAAACTCAACGTTTCACCTTCAAAAAGAATAGTGCTGGTCAATATTTAATGGTTCCATCAGGAACATCTTATACAGTAAATGTAAACAAACTCAGCGCTGGTTGTAAGGTAATCGCCTATAAAAACCAAGCTAAAAATAATGAGTATTTGATTGTTGAAAGAACAGCTGAAGGATATTATATGTTCCGATTAGCTAACAAGCCAAGCCTGTATTTAACAGCTACTTCAAAGAACACTCTTACATTCAAGAAAAAAACCTCAGGTACATCCCAACAATTTAAGGGTGTAGATTATTCTATCGAAAGCACAATAGTTAATATCACAAAGAACCTAGAAACATCATCTCTTACACTAGGTGTTAAGCATCTTATGCAGACTGATAAACGTTGGAAAAAAATCTCTTATGATCCTAGAGATAAAAACGCTACTATTGGTACTTATGGCTGTCTTGTAACTAGTATGACAATGGTATACAACTATAGACACAATACTACTTATACACCAGTTACTTACGCAAAAAAGAGAATGAAATTCGATGGCAACGGATATGCTAATGGTGGGGATTACAAAAAGCTAAAAAAAGTCACACCTTTCAGTTGTAAAACTATAAAGAAATATATTGATTCGGGTTATCCTCTCATTATATTCGGTAGAACCAAAAAGAATGCTGGTGCTACACATTATGCCGTAGTTTATGGCTACACAAATGGTGCCACAAGCGCCAAGTACTGTAAGCTTTACGATCCAGCTTCTAAAAAGAGAACAACCGTTTCACATTTCTTAAAGACATACAAACACAACGGTAAGCTTTATATTCTAAAAGATTAATACATAATAGAATATTAACTGTAAATAGGCAGATGTTCAAAAATTGAACATCTGCCTATTTTTTCATCAACTTCAATTTACCCCCACTCTTGACAAAGAGCCCAAAAAACTCCTCGTACATCATTACGACATACGAGGAGTTTGTTTAACTAATTGATATTCAATTCAACCGATTACGGTGTATTACTTATCATTGATTGCAGCCTGTGTGGTCTAAAGTCGTTGGATATAAAGTTATGTAAACTTGTTTGCTATTCAAAACACTGTTACATAACAAAGAATTTAAGCTATCGTAGGATAATTATTATTCCCTACCCTGAACAACACTTTTCCCGTTTTAAGGCGGATAATAATTATATAATCTGCTCTCTGCTTTGCCGATTATGTAAAAATCTACGAATCTCCATTACTTTTCCTAACTGCTCATCATTTATAACAACATAATAAACCACATAGTTTTTTACATAAATCCGATAATACGGATAACGTCTTTCTTTAACAGAATAATATGGTTCAAATGATTCTGCATTGGGTTGACGTTCCAATATAGCACTTTCCACTCTATCTAATAAATTATTAGCTGCTTGTGGATTATTCAGCGTCTCCGCTATATATGTTGCTACATTTTCCAAATCTTCATAAAATTTAGGCAAATATCTAATCACATATGCCATATCAGCCATTAATCCGCCTCCTCAAATTAGAGAATACTTCTTCATGTGTATATCTTGTAGAATCTTCTTCTGCTAATCGATCAGCTTCATCTAATGCCACTTCAACACCATCGGTCAGTTTTGAATATGCCTCTAAACTCAACACCACCATTTTTCCATAACCATTTTTAGTAAGATAAACTGGCTGCCCTTCATCCACAAGCTTTTCAATATCCGCGAATTTATTTCTCAAATCAGAGACTGGTTTTATTTGTATCATAGTAATCACTCCTATCATAATTTTATCAAAATTTTATCATTACAATTATTATATCCAATCACAAGATGTATTACAAGTATAATATGTCTCCATTACATAAAAAATAACAGGAACATTACTATTCCTGTTATTCTATATCCTAAAACAAACCTTTGGCTATTACTTCTTTTTGTCTCTGTTGCATGAAGAAGTTACTAATTAATTCGACAAATTCTTGTTCTTCCTCTGATTCAGCATTTAACGCTACTTCTACTGTATCTTCGATATCCATTTCTTTGCACACTTTATAGAATTCTTTAAATGATTCTGTAAGAGTCATGGTGTACCTCCATTCACAAAATTAATCTTAACATTTATTTTGCTTCATCGTTTATTTTTGTTGTTTCTTCGCCATCTTCATATACCCATGTAATCTTATACTCAACACCTGAAACTTCTCCTAATCGGTCAATATAATTTTTAATCAAATCCTTTGCTCGACTCTGCGCACTCAATAGTAATGCAGAATTATTTTTTACACTCTCCTCCATTTCTTTTTGTGCATTTTCAATTGCCGCCGTTTGATCCTCTGCAGTAATTTTATTACTATTCAACCCATCTGCCGATGATATATAAGATTCTTCATTCAAAGTTGATTCTTCCACACTAATATTCATTAATTCAGCATCAGGAATCGAAATAATAACATTAGTCCCATCCATCTCCATGGTCACTTTTGACATATCAACTCCAACTTTGGCTACACCGGTGTACTCTATCCAAAATTTTCTTTCTTTTTCTCCCCAATGTGCAATCCCCTCACCTGCTGTTTTTACCGATTTTGCCACATTGTGATAATAACATTCCAATGTCGCCAAATTGCATATTGACCTAATTTGTGTTATCTCTGGTTCATTTATAACCTTTTTTTCTGCCGAACAAGAACACATAATTAATACTGTCAATAACATAATACCTATTATAAATATTTTTTTAATCATTTCCTCATCCCCTTACTTTACTTCAACTTCGTATTCTTCATCTACTTGTTGAATCCATGGTGTAAACAAAGCTTTTACTGATTCTATCGCGTTTGTTTTAGCCATTTTAATCAAATCAGTTTCATTCTTGACGCGATTTTCTAAATCTTGTTTGCAAGCTTTATATGCCTCTTGCGAAACCGTTTCCGTTTCATATTTGTCTTTCATAAAAATGTAATCCAATGTTCCCATATTTACATCTGTCACATGTATCTCTATTTCCGGAAGTGTTATTACAATCTTCTTTTGCTCTTCATCTGGAACAATTTTAATTTTTTTAAAATCAATTCCTGCTGTCACAACTCCTTCATATGCAACATAGTATTTTATGGTTGTCCCATCTTCGTCATAAACTTTTGTAGTAGCATTATATGTATAATCTACTGTTGACAATTCGTTAATCTCAACTATCTTTTCCAACGAAGATTTTGAAATTGTACTTACTTGTCCTTCTTTGTTATTAAATACTACCATTTTCATATAAACACCAATTGCGATAAGCAGTATTATTGCAATAAATACCGAAACTGCTATAATTTTCTTTTTGATTTTTGTTAAATTAATTTTTTTATCTTCTCTTTCCATATATATTTTCTTCTCCTTTGTATATCGTATAGTAGGAACACTTTTCCTCATAATATAATTCGTGTTTTTCACAAAAACAAATCTAAGAACAACGGATTTGTCATATAACCGCCAACATTTGTAACCAATATATATCCTGATTAAACATACCATATTATTCTATCATAAATAGAATTCATTGTCATTTTTTCAGTATGATTTTTCACACACAAAAAGGAAGCTAATTGCCCTGCAAACAATTAGCTTCTCTACTCAAAAAAAGTCGAACCCTACCATATCAAAAATCCTTATATTCAAGTCATCTTTATTATTGTAGTAATTCTACATCTTGTCCTATATCGCACAAATCCATTTTATAAAGATGCATCTAGAAGTTTTTTGTTTATTCTTGTCATAACTTCAAGATAATAAGCAGCCTCCTTATCGTTCATTTCATCATCTTCCATTTCTTCTAATTTCTTCATGGCTTCCGCATACTTTTCCATATAATCCAAGTAGTCCGCCATCATACTCAGTGTATCTGAGGATTCTGCATACTTCTCCATAAATGCGATATACTCGTCAAAGAATTCTTCATAACTATCCATCGCCGCCTTAAATTCTGGTCTCATTCCATCTATTAACTCATCACTTGTGCTTTCTGAGGACTCCGTACTTTCTTCTTTAGTTTCTTCCGAACTCTCAGTTTCGTCATCCTGAATCTCTTCCGTTACTTCTTTTTCATCTTCCTTATTTTCGCCCTGAATTTCTTTTATTTTCCGTTCCATAACTTCCCTTAATTTCTGTGCTACATCTTCTGCATCTTTGTTATCTGCGTAGAATTGACTAGATGCCTCTGACCAAATCACATAACACAAAGCACTGGCATCGGACCACTCTTTATACACACTAGAAGTTGTATCCGACCACATTTCATATGCACCACCAGAAGCATCAGACCACTCTTTATACTCTAATTCTTCATACGCACCTGAAATGATACCATCGTATATGTCATCATACATATCATCCAATATACCATCATATACATCATCATAATAATGATATAAAACACCATCGTATATCTCGTCATAATAATCATCAATGGCATCTTCCAACGCCTCCTTATCGTCTTTATGTTGTTCAAATGCTTCTTCAAAATAATTAACAGAAGATTCCGCAAGGCTCGAAAACACATCCTGTGATTCAACAACCATCTTTTCACAAAATGTATTCATTTCTTCCTTATGTTCAACATATCCATCATAAGAATTATCCATTGAGTCCACAATCGATGTATATTCTTCTTGAAATCCTATAATCATATCATAAATTGGCGTTTGCAGTTGCCCCAACTCTCCCATCTCCAATTTTTCTTCTGCTGTTTCTTCTTGTTTCGTTTTCTCCACCAAAGTCTCTGTTACATTCGATTCATTCTTGCCGACATCTGCCATTCTATTACATGCCACCATTGAAATTGACATACAAAATGTAATTATAATTATTGATAATTTTTTCATCATAAATCATCCATCCTCCTTGAATAAGTGTGTTCTCATATCTAATCTTCCGTTCTAAAACCATCGATAAGCGCACAGTTGCTAGTTTCTTCATCAAAGTTCTGCTATCATTTTTTCCACTTTAAGAATCAAATCACTGGTCTTTACATTTTTTGACTTTAATTCATCAAGTTTTACAATTAAAGCATCCTTTTTGATATCGTTTGTAGCATCAATAATATCTTTAATTTGCCTCACACGATATCCGATATCTTGATAAAACCGTATCTGTATCATTCGGTTCACCATATCTTCATTATAAAGCAGATATCCACGTTTCATTTTTGCTGTAGCATGCACTAACCCCTCCTTTTCATAACCTTGAATTGCTCTTCTGGAAATCCCATATTCTTCATATATTTCCCTTAACGTCCTGTTTCTCATTCGCTTACCTCATTTAAACAATGATTAGTTATAGCAATATTTTGAAACTGCACGTAACGTGCAGTCAACACTGCTCCACTAACAACTGTCGCTATCAAAACAGGACTTGTAAATTTCGCGAATTACATTTATTCTGTTATATTCTGGTTAGCAGAAAACCGAATCCTTATATGTACTAGTACTGAATGCAGTATTCCTGTCACCTTGTCATTTATAACAAAAACGCCTCGCACATCATTACGACATACGAGGAGTTTGTTAAACTAATTGATATTCAATTCAACCGATTATCCACATCGCAAGCACAGCTTGCTCAGTGATGGACAGTCGATATATGAAAGCGCTGACGCGCATTCTCAACATAAGAGAAGGGCACGTCTCGGAAAGTAAACTTTCCGAAACGCACCCTCTTCTTATGTTACGAAAGTACTTCGTACTTTCGCATATCTCATTGTTTTCACATCTTACTTATCATTGATTGCAGCCTGTGGGATCTAAAGTCGTTGGATATAAAGTTATGTAAACTTATTTAATATCTAAAGAACTATTACAAAAATTAATTCTACGTTCAGTTACAACCATCAAAACCATTTTTATACATTAAATCGCTCAATTAATTCCTTCAAATGGTTAAGACTTGTCTCGCTCTCACGTAAATGCTCATAACCTTCTAACGTTTTCTGAACTGCATCTTCAGATTTCTCTGCTATCATATTCACTCCACCTGCAGACTCTGTAATTGTACGATTCACACCATCCATTGCATCCACGATTTCTACAATCTTACGATTTAATTCAGAAATTTCAGAATATATATGCTGCATTGATTCTGCATAGCTTTCCGCATCCTTCTCATAACGTTCACCTACTTGACCAAACGTACTATAATCTTCAACCACTGTTTCTTCCAAGAAACTCATAATGACCTGAATACAATCTGTCATATTAACAACAGCTTCATTGACCTCTTTTACAATTTCACTAATGCCATCTACAGTTTGGAATGTTTGATTAGCAAGTGCGCCAATTTCAGTAGCAACTACAGCAAAACCACGACCTGCTTCCCCTGCTCTTGCAGCTTCAATGTTAGCATTCAGTGCCAGTAGATTTGTCTGAGCAGAAATATCACGAATATCATCAGTCAACTCATTGATCTTCGCAACTACTTTTGATTTTTCAATTGCTTCTTCCGTACGCGTTCTCATATCTGCATAAATAGCCATTGCTTTCTCATTAGAAGCACTTGTATTATCTCGAAGTTCTCTTGCTCTCGTCATAATTTCTCTCGACTCTTGCTGTTCACGTTCAGAAAGCTCTCGAATTTCCTCTGCATTTGTTTGGATTGCATCAATATTGCTTACAATCATAGTCGCGCTAGCGGTAGTTTCTTCCATGCCAGAGGCTAGTCCTTGGGTAGTTATAGAATTATCCTCAGAAATAGAATTGTTTTCCCTCATTATGTCATCTAAACGCTCCATATTTCCAATCAAATCATCTTTAATACCTTCCATGTTACCTACCAACTCACGCAAAACAGAACGCATTTCATTTACCGCCTTTGCCATAACGCCGGTCTCATCACGTTTATTCATCAATTCATCAATTCCTGCAGCTCGTTGAAAATCTAGCTGTGCAGTCTGTTTAATAATTTCTGTAATTCGTTTAATCGGTTTTGCAATCGTACTTCCTATCAAAACTCCAAGCACAATAGCAATCATCAATCCCAAGGCAAGAAACATCAATATTTGACCAGAAAGGGCATTTGCATCAGCCGTAATTTCCTCTAATGGCGCTGTCAATACAAGCTTCATACCATTCTTCAGTTCCACATAAGCTAAGTATTTTTCCTCACCATTATAGTTATACTGCAGTGTTTTACCTTGATTAGCAGCATCCAATATAAAATCCTTAACAACTGTTAAGTCTCCATCATTATACTCTGCTAAATCAGTACCAGACTCTATATCTTTATGATACAATACATTACCTGTCGAACTAACCAAAAAGGAATATCCAGTATCAAAGGCAATCGCATCATCTGCTAAAGACGTCAACTGGCCAAAATCAATATCCATTCCTAGAATTCCTACTGATGTACCATTTTCATAAAGTGGAACCACATAAGAAATCATATAAACATTAATATTAGCATTCAAATAAGGGTCCATCCAAAGTGGAGCTTTGTTTGCAACTGGTAGATAATACCAACCCACATGTGCTAAATCAGACGGATCATACATACTAAAATCCGTTGGTGTCACACTGTCAAATGCAGACTCCGTATCATTACGAGTCAAAAATATACCAGAAGTTGGTTCTGTAAATTCTGGATTATAACGGATATATGCTGTAATTGCTCCGTCTGTATGCTCTGCAAAAGTATAAAAATCCTCCAAAAGTCCATTGGTATACTCGCTCACATATTCATTATTATTCTTAAATGTAGAAAATTCCAACTTTTCCATTGCAATATCGCTGATCGTGTCTACCGATTGCTCAATTCTAGAAATCAAAGCATTAATTTCTTCACCTGTATTTTCACAGGTTAGCACTAGTTCATTTTCAGCTGCAGCATTCGATAATTCTCTCGTATCAGAAATACTAAGCAAACTGATAATACATGCTGTAATTAAAGAGCATATCACAATTGCAACTGTAATTTTCATTCGTATAGATTTCATAGTAAACCCTCCTCACTTTGACATCTTAATAATTATACCACACAATCACACATTAATAATATCTTTTTTTTATAAAATTGCATCTTTCTGATAGCCTTTTCAAAAAATCAACCAAAAACTCCTTGCACTTCATTACGAAGCACAAGGAGCTTATTAAACTAATTGATATTCAATTCAACCGATTATCCACATCGCAAGCACAGCTTGCTCAGTGATGGACAGTCGATATATGAATGTACTGACGTACTTTCGCCACACATAAAGAAAGCGTATCCAGGAATGCAAGCACTCCTGAATACGCTTCTTTTATGTGTTACGAATGCCTTCCGGCATTCGCATATCTCATTGTTTTCACATCTTACTTATCATTGATTGCAGCCTGAGCAGCAGCTAATCTAGCGATAGGTACACGGAATGGAGAACATGATACATAGTTCAATCCTACCTTATGGCAGAACTCGATTGAAGATGGATCTCCACCGTGCTCACCACAGATACCTAACTTGATATCTGGACGAGTCTTACGTCCCTTCTCTGCAGCCATCTGAACTAACTGGCCAACACCTGTCTGGTCAAGACGAGCAAATGGATCTGACTCGTAAATCTTAGCCTGGTAGTAAGAATCTAAGAACTTACCAGCATCATCACGAGAGAAACCGAATGTCATCTGTGTTAAGTCGTTAGTACCGAATGAGAAGAACTCAGCCTCTTCAGCAACCTGGTCAGCTGTAAGAGCAGCACGAGGAATCTCGATCATTGTACCGATGTGGTACTGGATATCAGAATTCTTCTCAGCCTTAACAGCCTCACAAACCTCAACTACAACATCCTTAACATACTTAAGCTCTTTCTTCTCGCCTACTAATGGGATCATGATTTCTGGAACGATGTCATAACCCTTCTCAGCCTTAACTTCGATAGCAGCTTCCATAACAGCTCTTGTCTGCATCTTAGCGATTTCTGGATATGTTACAGCAAGACGACATCCACGGTGACCCATCATTGGGTTAAACTCATGAAGTGCATCACACTTAGCCTTAACGTCAGCAACTGTAAGACCCATATCATCAGCTAATGCCTTGATATCAGCTTCCTCAGTTGGAACGAACTCATGAAGAGGTGGATCCAAGTAACGAACTGTCATTGGACGACCCTCTAATGTCTCGTACATAGCCTTGAAGTCAGCCTTCTGGAACTCACCGATTGCCTTAAGAGCCTCTTCTCTAGCTTCTACTGTATCAGAAAGGATCATCTTTCTGAACTTAGGAATTCTGTCCTCACCAAAGAACATATGCTCTGTACGGCAAAGACCGATACCCTCAGCACCTAACTCAACAGCCTTAGCTGTATCAGCAGGAGTATCTGCATTTGTACGAACCATTAACTTTCTATACTTATCTGCCCAAGCCATAACACGACCGAAGTCACCACCAATTGATGGCTCTACTGTCTTGATATCGCCCTTGTAAATCTTACCTGTTGTACCATCAAGAGAAATGTAATCTCCCTCATGGAATGTGTATCCACCTAACTCGAAGTACTTCTCTTCTTCGTTAATCTTAATCTCACCACAACCAGATACACAACATGTACCCATACCACGAGCAACTACAGCAGCGTGTGATGTCATACCACCACGAACTGTTAAGATACCCTGTGAAGCATGCATACCTTCGATATCTTCTGGAGATGTCTCAAGACGAACTAAGATACATCTCTCGCCACGTCCACCGATACCAGCTTCCTTAGCATCATCAGCTGTAAAGTAAACCTTACCAGCAGCAGCACCTGGTGAAGCAGGAAGAGCTGAACCAATAACCTCGCCAGCTTTAAGTGCAGCAGCATCGAATGTTGGGTGAAGTAACTGATCAAGAGACTTAGCCTCGATACGGCAAACTGCCTCTTCCTCTGTAATCTGACCTTCATCTACTAAATCACAAGCAATCTTGATAGCAGCTGGAGCTGTTCTCTTACCATTACGTGTCTGTAAGAAGTATAACTTACCTTCCTCGATAGTGAACTCCATATCCTGCATATCATGGAAGTGATTCTCAAGCTTCATAGCTAACTCCATGAACTGAGCGTAGCACTCTGGCATATCCTGCTCTAACTGAGAAATTGGCTGAGGTGTACGAACACCAGCAACTACGTCCTCACCCTGAGCATTGATTAAGTACTCACCAAAGATACCCTTAGCACCTGTAGATGGGTTACGAGTAAATGCTACACCAGTACCTGATGTCTCACCCTTATTACCGAATACCATTGTCTGTACGTTAACAGCTGTTCCCCAATCACCAGGGATGTCGTTCATACGACGGTAAACGATAGCACGTGGGTTATCCCAAGAACGGAATACAGCCTTAACAGCTCCCATTAACTGATCCTTAGGATCCTGTGGGAATTCCTCACCGTTCATAGCATCTTTGTAAATCGCCTTGAACTGATTAGCTAAATCCTTTAAGTCATCAGCAGTTAAATCTGTATCATAAGTAACGCCCTTAGCTTCCTTCATCTCATCGATCTTCTTCTCGAAGAATGACTTTGGAACCTCCATAACTACGTCAGCGTACATCTGAATAAATCTTCTGTATGAATCGTAAGCAAATCTTGGATTACCAGTCTTCTTAGCAAATCCTTCAACAGCCACGTCATTAAGACCTAAGTTAAGGATTGTATCCATCATACCAGGCATAGATGCACGAGCACCTGAACGAACTGATACTAATAATGGATCTTCTGTATCACCAAACTTCTTACCGTTATATTCCTCTAACCAAGCAATTGCCTCGAAAATCTGCTTCTGAATCTCCTCAGAAATCTGCTTACCCTGGTTATAGTAATCTGTACAAGCCTCTGTTGTTACTGTGAATCCCTGTGGAATTGGTAAACCTAAGCCAGTCATCTCAGCTAAGTTACATCCCTTACCACCAAGAAGGTTTCTCATTGATGCGTCGCCTTCTTTAAACAAATAAACCCATTTGTTTGCCATTTGATATATACCTCCTAAGTATTTGATAATTGTACTCGGACAGATTGGAACACCTGTCCACAGTCTGTTAACCATTATAGCATATAATATAAAAAATTCAAAACCTTTTTTCCGTTTTTTGTTAGTTTTTCTGTGTTTTTTTTAATACACTGATGTATTACATTTTTTTGCATTATCATATAAGCATCTTATCTTGCAATAAATACCTGATACCAACTTAAATAATTGTTGATATTCTTTCTCCTTGTACATAAAAATTTCGTAATTTAATTCCTCTCTATACAAACAAAGAGCGACAAAAAAACTGTCAGACATAAGGTCTGACAGTTTCATAACTCATAATATATTCAATTCATTATTTAACGATACGAACTGCTTTATTAATTGGCGAATAATTATAGCTAGAAATCTTAATTCCTGTCTTTGCATTACTAGCATGAACAACCTGTCCACCACCAATATAAATGGCAACGTGTCCATAACCATGATAGAACAACAAATCACCTGGCTGTAAACTATCTACGCTCACTTGTCTTCCAGCGCCAGCCTGACTAGCTGCAGTTCTAGGTAATGAATAACCAAAATGCTTATATACCGATTGAACGAATCCGGAACAATCCGCACCATTTGTTAAGCTTGTACCACCATACACATAAGGATTACCAACAAACTGTACTGCGTAATTAGCAATTGCTTGTCCACTTGTACTACTTGATTCCTGCTTAACTGTTTCCTTTGATGTATCTTCCTTCTCTACTTTGACATCAGTAGATGTAACAGCCTCCTGCTTAGGTGCCTCTGTTGTTGGGGCTTGTGTCGTTGGAGCCTGTGTTGTTGGAGCCTGTGTTGTTGGTGTTTGTGCCGCCTGTTGCTGAGCTGCTGCCGCCGCTGCTGCTTCTGCTGCCGCCTGTGCTTCTGCTGCTGCCTGTGCTTCTGCTGCTGCCTGTGCTTCTGCTGCTGCAATTGCCGCCTGCTCTTCTTCGATTGTTATTGCTGTTTCATATACATAATCGATATATACGTAATCACTTGATACATATCCAACCTGCTCTTCATCTAAAGCAACTTTAACCCATCCGTTCTCATTACCAAGAATAGTAAATGTAGAACCCTCATCGGTTAATGTTAAAATATCACTCTCGGTTGACTCTTCTGCTCTTACATTCAATGTTTCTGTAGCAACCTTAGCGACCTGATCACAATTACTCTCAATGTATGCTTCTGCAGCTTCACCAAATAACAAATAATCGTTGTGAACATATCCATAAGCATTACCAGATGCAACAACAGACCATTCGTCACCCTTCTCTATAATTGTTCCTACATTACCTCTGTAAAACTTACCTACTACTTCCGCTTCCTCTGAAGGTTCTGTTCTAATATTCAAAAAACTATCAATATTAGCAACTACTTGATTACTCTCTAACGTTGCCGCCTTCTCTTCGAGCTGACTAGCTTCCTCTTCAACATTCTCTACAACAGCTTCTGTTGTTACTTCTGCAACATCTGTAGCTTCTGTAGCCTCTGCTGTAGGTGTAACCATAATACCTTTTGCAATATTCTTAGAATCCGCTACACTATTCTCAATCGCCTTACTAATAATAGCAGGTGTTTCACTAACCTCATCCTTAACACTAGTTGTATATGAAGTTCCTCCTAACAAAATGGACATCATTGCCACTGCTAACATCGAACCTCTAATAATCTTCTTCTTCATATCATACCTCGTTTTATTCGTTGGTTTAATTGTTACAAAAATGTTACAAATCCACTAACATCCTTATGATAACAAAGGATATCGGTTATGTCAACCTATAATTTATACTTTTTTTGTTTACAAATTATACTTTTATACGTATATTTTATTGCTTTTTCCTATTTTTTTTAGTATAATCGAGAAAGAATTATAAATTTTATACAAATAATACTATTATTCTACAGAAAGGATGTATTATAGACATGGATATTAAAGATTTTATTGATGGAAAACAATTAGAGCAGATTATGCAAGACTGGGCAGACTCAACAGGTCTTGCTGCAATCATAACAGACAACGACGGAGAATGTATTGCAAAATCCAACAATTATATGGATTCTTGTGATGATACCGCATCTACTCTTGACCATGATATCGTTGTAGATAATGAACAGATCGGAACCATAACTATTATGAATTACGATGACAACTCAATTCGTTCATCACGTTCTGCAAAATCTGCAGCCAAGTTATTAGGGGATATCGTAGACATTCTGGTAAACACAAATTATCAAAGCAATATTGATAACAACAAAATTGATGACTTAGATTCAGAAATTGAAAAAGCTGCTAGCTTAATCCGTGAAATTAATGAAAAGTCATTCCAGCTTGACAAGATTGAAAGCAAACAGAATATCCTTTCTCTTAACGCTTCTATCGAAGCTGCAAGAGCAGGCGAATTCGGGCGTGGTTTCGCAGTTGTTGCTGCCGAGGTTGGTAAATTAGCCGTTAATTCCGGAGAAATCAACAAGTCTATCAAGCAGTCATTAAAACAATTAACAGAAACTATCAAAGAATTAGAAAAGCTTATGTAATTTTTACATAAAGTCTGTTTCGACACAGTTACATATCTTTCAACAACAAAACCCTTGTTGCGATGCAACAAGGGTTTTGTTGTTGAAATCTTTAATTTTAGTACTCAAACTTCTTCTCAAAATAAGCTTTCAAATCTTCGATTCTGATTCTCTCCTGCTCCATAGTATCACGATCACGAACAGTAACTGCTCCATCCTCTTCTGACTCAAAATCATATGTTACACAGAAAGGAGTACCAATCTCATCCTGTCTTCTATAACGCTTACCAATATTACCACGATCATCGAATTCACAGTTGTAAGTCTTTGATAATTCAGCAAATATTTTCTCTGCACCTTCATTCAACTTCTTAGATAATGGAAGCACACCTATCTTAACTGGTGCCAATGCTGGATGGAAATGAAGAACCGTTCTAGTGTCACCACCTTCTAATTCTTCCTCATCGTATGCTGCACAGAGGAACGCCAATGTCACACGGTCAGCACCAAGAGATGGTTCAACAACATATGGTACATATTTTGTCTTCTTCTCATCATCAAAATAATCCATTGGTTCACCTGAAGTATTCTGATGCTGTGTCAAATCATAGTCAGTACGATCTGCAATACCCCAAAGCTCACCCCAACCAAATGGGAATAAATACTCAATATCTGTAGTTGCTTTACTATAGAAAGAAAGCTCTTCTGCATCATGATCTCTATAACGCATCTCTTCTTCTGTCATACCCAAGTTTTTCAACCAATCAATACAGAACTGCTTCCAATATGCAAACCACTCAAGATCTGTATCAGGTTCACAGAAAAACTCTAACTCCATCTGTTCAAACTCTCTTGTACGGAAAGTAAAGTTACCTGGTGTAATCTCATTACGGAAAGACTTACCAATCTGTCCAATACCAAATGGAATTTTCTTTCTTGATGTTCTCTGAACATTCTTGAAATTAACAAAAATACCCTGAGCTGTCTCTGGTCTTAAATATACTGTATTCTTAGCATCCTCTGTTACACCCTGGAACGTCTTAAACATCAAATTAAATTCTCTAATATCAGTAAAGTTTCTCTTACCACAGCTTGGACAGCAAATCTCATTATCATTGATATAAGCTGTCATCTCTTCATGTGACCATGCATCTACAGAGCCCTCAATGGTAATTCCCTTCTCCATCATATAGTCTTCAATCAACTTATCAGCACGATGTCTTTCATGACATTCTTTACAATCCATCAAAGGATCAGAGAAGCTACCTAAATGACCTGAAGCTACCCATGTCTGTGGATTCATCAAAATTGCACAATCCACACCTACATTATAAGGATTCTCCTGAATAAATTTCTTCCACCAAGCTCTCTTCACATTATTCTTCAATTCAACACCAAGGTTACCATAGTCCCATGTATTTGCAAGACCACCATAGATTTCGGAGCCCGGATATACAAATCCTCTTGCTTTTGCTAATGCTACAATTTTCTCCATTGTCTTTTCCATAATTCTTTCCCTACCTTTTATTAATATATGTTCAAGACTAACAAGTCTTAATGCTCATTCATTACTTAAATATTATGATTGCGTCGCCTTTACCTGTTGTAGTTGCAACACCATCTTTTACAGAAACTTCTTTATTGTAATATAAAATATCTCCGTTTACTACAACATCCGTCTTCTCTGACATAATCAATACAGTTGCCTTAGCTGTATTCTCTAACTTGCCTGCTTTAACAGATTTCCCCTCTGCCGAAGTAAATGTTCCCTTCAAATCTTCTTCATCTACTTCCGTAAAATCAGCAAGTGTACATTCTAATAAATTGAATCCATTGTATGCATCAATATCCTTATATTTCAAAACAAGCTTTACTTTACTCATATCCTCGGTTATGAGGGTATCATTCTCCACAACATCCTTATCCTGTGAATTATTATACTCAGTAATCTGCTTCTCAATATATGCAGTCAAGTCCATATCCGTAACCGACGATTCCGAAAAATCTTCAACAGCAATTTCCACAATAGAACCATTACCTTTGATAACAAGTGTATTCTTATCATACTCTTCTGCATAATTTGTGCATCCAGTCAGCACAGCCAACATACTTATCATGCACAACAAAAAAATCTTTTTCATCCTTCGCACCTCGAATCCCTATTCAAAATATCAACTCATACATTTTACAAGAGAATACGTAATATTTCAAGTTAAAGAAGAAAGAATTTCTAAAGAGTTGAACTTTTTAGGCACTTGTCTTTCAAAATATCGGCCAATCACATAGTCTATCTCATCCCAGACACTCTCTACAAGATTAAACTTATACAATTTGTCTAAGCTCGTACTTATAATGTATTGTAATGTATATATCGCCGTTTCAGAAATATGATAATGTTCCGAGGTTCTGCATTTTTCACAAACCAAACCATTCCCAGCCAAATAAAACGCCGACACCTGTTCAGTTCCACATTTTACACAGGAAAAAGCCTCTAAGGCCTCACCATCATACACCAACACCTTCAATTCATATATTCTACGTATTAACCTATTAGGAATATCTGTTTTCCCTAATGCTTTCAAAGTCACATACAGTAAATTAAGTATATTAGAATCACCAATTCCTTCCACACAAAGATATTCCAAAATATCACAAAAATATGTTCCGTAACAAATTCCTTCTATATCATTCTTTACGTCAAGGAAATACTCCTTAATCTCGCCACCAACCAAACGATAGGCATCAAATCCTTCAAGCATTATAAACTTACCAAAATTAAACGGTTCACTAATTCCTAAAAAGGGACTATTCGGTTTTCGGGCACCTTTTGCAAACGCTGTAATCTTACCACGCTCTTTTGTAAGTATTACTAAACGTTTATCGTAATCACCCACCAAAGTACTTGAAAGTACAATTCCCGTAAGTTCTATCTTATCTCTCATACCTACGCTTCTTTCTTTTCATCATCTTGTTCGTTGCCACAATCTCATTTAATACTGCTGTCTTTTATTCTCTGTTTCATCTTTATGTCCTACTCTTTGATCTATCACAACGCACAAACATATAGCACATCTCGCACATTTCTATTCCTATGGCTTGATATATCTAAATTTACCTTTCTTCACTTTGATATCCGTAATTTTTCAATAAGAATTCACTATCACGCCAATCCTTCTTTACCTTTACCCAAAGCTTCAAATTCACTTTTGTATCTAAAAGATTCTCCATATCAATTCTCGCCTGTGTGCCAATCTTTTTCAGCATCGCCCCTTGCTTACCAATAATAATACCTTTGTGAGAATCTCTTTCACAAATAATCGTTGCATCAATATCCACAATATTACCACCCTCACGATCTTTCATACGGTCAATCACAACAGCAATCCCATGTGGAACCTCTTTATCTAAAGAACGTAATGCCTTCTCTCGTATCATCTCTGCCACAATAGCACGTTCTGGCTGATCCGTGATGGTATCTTCATCATAATACTGTGGCCCCTCGTCTAAATACTGAAAAATCGTCGTTAAAAGCTCATCCGTATTCTGATTTCTTAATGCTGACACAGGTACAATCTCCTTGAAATCATACACTTCCTTATATGTATCAATCGCCTTGAAAACTTCCTCCTTTGCGACTGTGTCTACTTTATTCACTACAAGAATCACTGGTGTTTTAATACGTTGTAATTTCTCTATAATATAACGTTCTCCAGCACCTATGAAGGTTGTTGGTTCTACCAACCATAAAATCACATCAACTTCCTTCAACGTATTCTCTGCAGCGGACAACATATATTCCCCTAGTTTGTTCTTTGCTCGATTGATTCCTGGAGTATCTAAAAATACAATCTGTCCTTGTTCTCCTGTATACACTGTTTGAATACGATTACGTGTTGTTTGTGCTTTATTACTGGTAATTGCAATCTTTTGCCCAATCAAGTGATTCATCAAGGTAGACTTACCAACATTCGGTCTTCCAATAATTGTTACAAATCCCGACTTATATTCCTTCATATTAACTCCTTTGCTGTACAATATTATTCATCTATGGCATTGTTCTTCTCATCACATTACTTATCATCTACAGTAACTATCAAATACTGTTATTGCTCCTGTGACGGTACAGTTCCTTCAGTATTATCATTTAACACTTTGGGATTGACATCATTTATCGAACTATTATTCATATTTGCAGACTCTTGATTCTGCACCATCATCTTCTGTGCAAGTTTCTGTTGCTTTGCAAGCTGCTTCTTCATCTTCTTTTCCTTACCTCGTTTACGCAGCTTACGGATTATCTTTACAATAATGAAAATAATAATTCCCCATACTACAAAATATGGCAAATGAATGATAATCCATTCAAGGAAACTAATCAAACCTGCTGCAACATCACGAATAGAACGTTCCAAACCTGTTATAACACGCGAAAAAAATGTGCCATTATCCACTTCTACTGTATAATTGACTTCCTCTAAACAAATATCAACCGTACTATAGCTTATCAGATCATCATACAGTTTAATCCTAGACTGATAATTCTCCAGCTCGTAACGAACCTCTGTCAAACGATCCTGCAACGCAATAATCGTTTCCAAACTATCTGCCTGTTCCAACAACTTATTCAAACTTTCCTGTTCAGCCTTCAGCGATTTAATTCTACTCTCAGTATCGCTATACTGCAAGGTTACATCTTCTGCCGATTCTGATTGTCTTACCACGGTACCAAGACTTCCCATCTCGCTAATAAATGCATCACTTTTCTCTGCCGGAATTCTAGCAGTCAAATACAAAGTACGATAATCAGTTGACGAACCATTGCCTGTTAAATCCGAAGAAGCAATGTATCCTCCATAGGCCCCAATCTGTTTCTTCAAATACGCATATGCATCATCGAATTTCTCTGTTTCGTACCTATAGTCATAACGCTTAATAATCTTCTGTGTTGAATTAAAATTATCAACGTCACTCTGCCCACCCATCTCAGAATCAGAAGAACTCTCTTCAGCCGTTTCTTCCGCTGCTGGGCTCTCACTTTCCTGAACACTGTTATAACTTTCTCCTGCGGCTACTTTCTTCTCTGCCGAATCATAACTCGCGCCAAAGCCGTAATCTTCACTTTGTGAATAGTTCGAGCGAACATTATCGTTTGCGCTCTCCGAGCTTCCACAACCCGTTGCAAGACACACAACCATCATAAACATCAACGTCACTGTCACTAATCTTTTGTTCATTCTCTTCATCATATTCTCCATAATCACATTCTCCTTTTAGACATATTGATATGTCTATTAAGTGAAACATCTTTTCAAAAGTGTTGCATTTATTTATTAAATTCAAAATAATTAAAAATAAAAAGTGGTATTATATATCAACTAATTAAAATTCTTTAATTCCTTAAATACATCTGCTTCTTTTTCGATTACATCCTCATCACCCAAGGCTGCGATACAATCATAGGATAAAATTGCTTCAATATAAGGTGCAAGCTCACGAATTCTTGTAACATCTGTAGACAAGATTTCATCTCTATCCTGTTGTAACATCTGCTCAGACATCCCAGATAAATAGCACGCAAAACTAAATGCACCTTCTGCCGACGGTGTCATCGGAGTATCCAGCTTCGCAATTGCACCAATAATATATTTCAACATATCCCGGTCAGATGCCTCAAAATTCTTAACATATTCTGGCGCATTCTTATACACCTCATAGGTCTTCTTAAGATTCGGATCACGATAAGATGTGAAATATCCATCACCGATACGACTAAATCCACACATACATCCATATGCACCATTCTTCACACGTACATTATTCCAAAGATAATCATAAGAGAAAATCACCTGCAATACATTTAAGGCAGCATTATATTCCTCTCCATCCTTCAAAAAACGTCCCGCCTGTGACACATATTGTACCTTACTAGCTGTTTTAAATCCCTCGTTCTTAACCACAATATCAAATTCTTGTTCTTCGATATCAGTTGTATCTTCATTCATATACTTCTTCAAAGAAAGAAGCGCTTTATCAAGCGTATCATGAATGTCATCCATACCCGTATAAGAAATCATTAAATTCTGTGACTTTGCAACTGCATGAAGAGCCGCCTGTAGTTTTTCGCAAATCTCATCATATTTGCTATCGAAGTTCTTAAGCAACTCATTGGCAAACTCATAGAATGTCACACCTTCTAAAAGCTCTTTTAAATATGCACCTTTTGCAAAATACGAAAGTGCTCGATTAGCCATAGCCGTGTGCCCCGAGTCTGCAATACTCATCTTCATCTGTGAAACCATCTCTGCCAAGATTTCTTTCAAACGTTTCTTATCAGTCACATGAGAAGTAAACAAAATCTCTTCCATCAGTTCCAATGCATCCGCTAGATTCTCATATAATACCTTCGTTCTAAGAATAAAATGCACTCTATACTCGCCAAGCTCCTTCTTCACACCCATGCTAGCGAGACCTACACCAATTCCACCAGTTTTTAAATCAATTTCATTAGAAAGCGCACTGTAGGTTCGATTATCCGTATCTACTTCTTTATATAAAGCTGTCAACAATGACACATATGGCAATAGCGAAACAGGAACCTGCTTCAGGCTAAAGTAGTATTCTAGATAAGCAATTCCATTGGTAAAAATATCATGCTGCACAACCGGTATATCCTGAATAGTATATTCCCTATTCTTCAGCTTTTGCGCCTCCTTACCAATATCTGAAAGCTCCAGCATCGGAATCTTCTCCAAATCTTCTTTTGTAGAAGGCTCTGACTGATATTGTTCTAGTTCCTTAGTTTGACATACAAGTTCTGCAATCTCCTCACTGCTTAAACCTTCTTTATATTTCTTAAGCTTAGCTGCTACCTTCTGTTCTAATTCCTTATTTAGTCCCTTCTTTGGTAATGCAACCAAAATAGTCTTGTGTGTATTATCAAGAATTCTCTCCTTCAAGAAACCTGTATAATAGTCCGTTCCTATTTGAGATTTCAAAAATTCAAAATCCTCATTATACTTCAAATGCATAAACGGTTGGTCATCATCGTACAGCCAGCTATTAAATGCATTCAAACCATACATTAATCCCTTAGGATATCGTCCATAATTAGCCTCTCTATATTTGAACTCAAAATGATTAAGCGAAGCCGCCAACATCTTCTCTTCTAATCCATTCTCTATTAAATCAGATAGCGTATCTTCAATTACCTGAACAAAACGTTCCTTATCCTCGGTCTTGCATCCCTTTGCCACAATCGAATACATTGGCTGTAGCATACTGTTCTCATATGAACTAAATACATCATTACTAATACCAGCATCCACAATTGCTTTTCGAATCGGAGCACCCGGTACATCCATTAATGCATAGTCTAAAATCATCGCAGTAAAATCCGTACTACGATTCAAACGCTGACCAATGATTACATTATAGCTGAGATAAGTGTTCTCCTCTTCCTCTTCAGCATCTGAAAGCGGATAATTCATAGTAACTTCTTTCACCTTATCAAACGTCGGTTGAGGTGAAATCTCAGAATCAACTTCCAAATAATCATACTGACTCAAATATTCGGTATCAATGAATGCAAGCTCCTTCTCTGCATCCACATCACCATATAAATAAATGTAACTATTGGAAGGATGATAATACTTCTTGTGGAAAGCCAAAAAATCCTCATAGGTCAAATCCGGTATTGATGTTGGATTACCACCCGAATCACATCCATATGTGGTATCCGGAAGCAGGGAAGTCTGAATGGCATCAAATAACTGTTGTTCTGCAGATGAATATGCACCTTTCATCTCGTTATATACAACTCCATTATAGGTAATCTCATCCTTCTCATCTTCTAAATGATAATGCCAGCCCTCTTGCTTCAAAATCTTATCATTCTTATATGTGTTAGGATAAAATACCGCATCCAAATAAACTTCCATTAAATTATGAAAATCCTTGTCATTCACTGACGCAATTGGATAAACTGTCTTATCGGGATAAGTCATAGCATTCAAAAATGTATTTAAAGAACCCTTAGCCAACTCTACAAAAGGATCCTTTGCCGGAAACTTCTTAGAACCACAAAGTACAGAGTGTTCTGTTATATGTGCTACTCCTGTATCGTCTGCTGGCGGAGTACGGAAACCAATATTAAAAACCTTATTTTTATCTTCATTCAACACAAGCATGACTCTTGCCTTTGTCTTGTCATGTTGTAACAAATATGCAGTTCCGTTCACCTCTGCAATCTGTTCTTCTTTCAATAATGTATAATTCTTAATATTCATCTCAGTTACCTCCTACTTAGATCTATCACTTATATTATCATAATACTTTGCCAAAACATGTCAAAAATGATTTTCTTATTCATAATAGTATATATTTCCAATAAAATACTATATCATTCATTGAATAAAATGTCATTCATTTTTATCCATTAAAATAGAGTTAAAAAAAGCATCCACTATCATAACAATTACATTACACATAGTGATGCCGGCTAAAAATATAAATCTAATTCATTTTCCAAAAAACAAAAAATAAAAACCTAGGAAAGATATATTTCCTAGGTTTTAATAGTAGCGGGAAAGAGATTTGAACTCCCGACACCTTGGGTATGAACCAAGTGCTCTAGCCAACTGAGCTATCCCGCCAAAATGGAACCTACAGGGCTCGAACCTGTGACCCTCTGCTTGTAAGGCAGATGCTCTCCCAGCTGAGCTAAGATTCCATGTGCGCTTGACACGAATCATAGTATATTAAAAATCCACCAACTTGTCAAGCAAAAAATTTAATTTTTTAAATTTTATTTTTTATATCCACACAAGCCCCTGAAATTAAAGGATTATGGGTCATCGCAAAAAATACATAATCAAATAAAGGACACCTAATATCAATAAAATTGGTATTCCCCAATGCACCAACACCCAAAATCCTACCCGAAGTAGACCGAACACAATTAAAACAAGTAGGATGAATATCAATACATATATTACCTTTGCATACCAAGAATTAAGATCGAAGACAAAGGGTTGCTTTTCTCGTTTCTTCTGTTCCCTTTCTGCTTGTTTCTGCTCTCTTCTAGCCTGTTCTTCTGCTTTCTCAGCTTCACTTTTTGCCCCAAAGAAATTACCTTGTGCAAATGGATTATCCTTTACCCGACGCGTCTTTCCATCCTCGGTATATATCTCATCTGCCTCGCGCTCACCTGTATGTGCTGCAATAATGGAACGTGCAATTAATGCTGGTCTTCCCAATTCTGCTACCACTTGTGACTCACTTTTTCCGTTACGTATCTCATCTTCTATATAAGTAGAATAATATCTATAGGAATCCATTACAGCCTCTGATGAAACTTCACCAGATAATGATTGTCTCAATTCATCCAAAAATTCCTGTTTCGTCATATTGTCCTCCTATTCTGCCTGCAATACAAGTACATGAAATTCACCCGCGCGAAAGGTTTGCCAGTTTACACTCCGAAAAATGTTGTTATCCTCGAAAATGAATTGCATTTCGTCCTCATTTTCTTCGTAGGAACGCATTGCAGCTTCATAATAATTCTGACCTTCTTCCACCATTTTTTCATACGCGTAATATTTATACTCATTAAAATCTCTAAAATACAAATTATTATATACATAATAATTACAACTCATACCAAATGCCTCTGGATATGAGCTTTTATCCCATTCATGCGTTTCACTAATGACCTCATCCGGTACATTGAAATAAGAATGCACCACCATGTCACCTCTATCTGGAACCGGATCATTCCAGGTTGCGTCTAAATGATACCATACACCCTCCAGCTTCACCAGATTCCAAGCGTGCTCTATCCCATCGGCCTTTCCGATAATAAACTGCGATTCAAGTCCTGCACAGGTAAACAGTACCTGCAGCGCTTCTGCATATCCATTACAAACCGCATCTTGATTCACCAAAGCTCCATATGCTCTATAAATATCACTCCCTGCTGGCTGATCAACATTTGCACTATATCGACAATTCTTCACCAAATAATCATGTAATGCAACTTCCTTTTCAAAATCACTCATACCTTCTTTGATACATTCAGACATAATGAAATCAATTCTCTCATAGAGCTGCTTTGCCTTTTGTTCGGTATCCGGAATCGGTTCACTCTCCATATACGCTTTTAGAGCATAGTAATTCGTCGTTCTCTTAATTGTAATGGACACCTTTTTATATGTATTACCAATCGTTCCCAACTGCTGATAGGTTGCACCACTTCCAAATACACCATCTAAAGATTCATTAATATCATCAATCGCCTCCACATCCATGTCCTTCAAATAGACAATAAATGATTGCGATCCATTCAAAATCTCCGCTGATAAACGTTTTGATAAGCTATCTAAATCCGAATAAATATTTTCTTCCGAAAAATTCTCTTCCGTATAAGAAGCAACCTTCTCTTGAAGCTTGGGATTCGTCATATACGAATACACTCCAAAGACTGCCATTATTAAAATGATTACAAATACTATAATTTGTTTTTTCATGTAATCCCTCATTCTCATACAAACATATTACAAAAGATGTTTTTGATTGTATCATTGATACCAATTTCTTGCAAT
>JAGAQX010000016.1 GCA_017622535.1 Lachnospiraceae bacterium
CTTGTTGGTGTAGTGGTTTTGATTCCGCTGATGGTTGCAAAGAAAAAATGATAGAGTAAATGAGTAGATCACAATAAGAAACGGCTTGGAAGGAAAAGAGGCTTCCAAGCCGTTTGTTGTTTTAATGTTTTGTATGAGTGTTCCGCATACTCATATATAGGATTCTTTGACAACTAGATTAATAAGCTTAACCCATACAGTGCAAGCAGGTGTACTGGATAAAACCAATAGAACACCATCTTGGCACGAGGCCCTCGTTTGCCGTTATAGCATAGGATTGGGATTAGTGCAATCATTCCGTACAATTCCATTGGATTATAGAACATATATAGAATTAATCCAGTAAGCAAAATGCGAATGCCTGGATTGTGCCTGGTAAGATAGAACATACAAATTAGCAATACGCCACCGATACCGTAATCACAATGGCTAAAGATTGCTGCAATGCCAATCAACACCAAAGGAATGACATATATACGCCGATTGTTCATTTCCTCTAAACAAAAGATGGCGAGTAGTCCTAAAGCCAGGGTAACAAACACATTCTGTGAATCCCAATAAAACAATGTTTTGTGAAAAGCCAAATCAAATGGGATCTCGGAAAGTAAGGCAAATACGCACAGACGTATCAGATAATTCACATGACTTCGTGTGTGAAAAAATCCCTCAATAATCAAAAAACAGAAAATTGGAAATGAGATTCTGCCGATTGCACGAAAAATCTCGTAGTATGAGGTTTGGGTTGGTATAAAAATATAACCGATGTGGTCAATGACCATGGTTATGATTGCTATCATTTTCAGTGTAAAGTTATTGATAAATCCTGAAGAACGGTTATCCATAATAAGCTCCTTAATAAAATATATAATGTCGCATTTCCTTTAATCCAAGTATTGTTTGGGAGTGAAAGTTATAAACGTTATGTCTCAACAAATTAAATGGAAAAAATTGGGTATAATCCGAATATTTACTAGAAGTATAGCAGAGGAAATGAGGAAGGACAACATTTTCTTTAAAAAAGTTGGATAAACGAGGCTTTGTCTGTATTTTTTTGTAGCATTTATATGTGAAAATTGATATAATGGATGATAATAATGCCTTACTGTTGCCAAATGGAGGGTAAGGCGAGAGAAGGGAAATGTAACTATTACTATTAAGAGAATTATGTATTGTGCGAAAGGAGATTTACCATGGCAAGAGATGAACGTTTTAAAACAGTATCCTTTGGAGGATACGATAAAGTAGCAGTAGACTTATATATTAGTGATTTGAAGAAATCTCATCAGCAGGATATTGCTGATTTGAAGCAGACAATTGCAAAGCTTTCTGAGACTGTTAAGAGCTTACAGTTGGTAAAGGATAGTATGAATACAGAGTCTAATCAGGCTATTGAAAATATGCAGAAGTACAATGAGTCATTGCAGAATGAGTTAGAAAAAGCAAATCGCAAGTTAGAGGAGCAGGAAGAGAATTCTAAGAGCTATCAAGACAAATTAGAAATTATTTCTAAGACATTGGTTGAGACAAATGAGCGATGCGCTGCACTTATGAAGGATGCCGAGGAGAAGAGCAAGAAGCTTAAGGTAGAGACAGAAGAACAGTGTAAGAAGATGTTGATTGCAGCAAAGGAAGAGAGTGATACACTTCTTAACAATGCTAAGAGTCAGAGTAATTATATGGTGACAGATGCGGAGAAGAAGAGTCGCAATTTGATTGAGGACTCTGAAAAGCAGAGCCAGAACATTCTTCGTCGTGCGGAAGAGGAGAGAGATAATCTTCGCATTCGCGCTGAGGAGGAATATAAGCAGGCAGTTGCACGTCGAAATGAAGAATGTCAGAAGATGTTAGACGAAGCAGAGGATGAAAGAGAGCAGATGCTTGCAGATGCAAAGGAAAGAGTTACCTTGATTCGTGGCTCTATGAAGAGAGAGTGCGAAAATGTAAGTACTTATATGGCAAGCTTGATGGAATCTGTAGAGGGTGTAGTTAAGGCTTGTACAGAGACAAAGAATATTACAGACAAGGCATTTAAGGGTATTGAGGGACCAAAAGTGCCACAAAAACCAGCCCTTCCTGACGAGGATGCGGAGGAGATACCACAGATTAAGTTTAATTAGGGCTACTAAAGGAGTTGCTTATGGATACAGCGCGTATAGAGAGTTTTAAACAATTTGCTAAATATTTGGAATATCCTATGGTGGTGTTTGAGGCGGAATCTGGAAATGTGCTAGACATCAATTATGAGGCAGAAGTACTGCTAGGCGCGAAGGTTACCAATATTACAATCGAGCCAGGAAGAGCACTTACAAAGCATAGCTTTTGGGATGTGCTTCATGGTAAGAAAAGTCTTATTTGGCATCGCATCCGTATGGTTGCAGATGGCAAAGAGTATTTGGTGAGTGGTCTGATTAACGAGATGACAGAGGCAGGAACACTCATTTATACCTTGATGTTTGAGCGAAGAGCAGATTTGAATATAGGAAGTCTTACCTTGGAGCGTATTGTGAATCATGCAGGAATTGTGGCAATTCACATGGGAAAGACGAAGGAATCGGCTTCTGATTTTCAGGTGGAGTATGTGTCTCAGAATGTGAACCAGTATGGGTACACTAGAGGACAGCTCTATGAGAAGACAATTAAGCTCAGTGATATTATTTGCAAAGAGGACTTTGAAAAGGTATGCGAGATGGTTTACGCTTCCGTTGAGAAGCATACATCAGAGGATGCGATAGAATGTCGTATATTGACAGAAGAACGCGACTTAATACCTGTACGATTGCTGATTCGATATATATATAATGATTATGGAGTTCTCACAGATGTTGAGATATTAATTATAGATTTGAGGGAAGAGCAGAGAAGGAGCAGAGAGACTGTATATCTGAGTAATGCGATTTCCAAAATGAAAAATGTGGTTATGGTGAAGTCTTACCAGGCTGGCAAGCGCAAGCTTCGCTATATTTCACCAAATGCTAGTTTGCTTGGAATGAATGTGGAAGCCCTTAAGAAGGGTTATAAGCTGACGGAGGATTATGTCCATCCGGATGACAGAGATAGCGTTGTTGATGCGATTTATCAGGCGATTGCCAATGGCGTCACTGATTATGTACAGGTTTACCGTATGGTAAGAGACGATGGTAAGCAGATTTGGGTTGAGAATGAGGTTACGGTGAACCGAATTTCCGATGGTGAAGCTGAGATTTCATTTTTACTTACAGATATAACTGAACAGAAGGATATGGAAAAGGAAATGGTGGCTTCTTTGGAGGAGCAGCCTGCAGAAGTAGAGCAGATGGTAACAAATTCTTCTAGTTTGATTACCATTGATGCAAGTGATAAGGACATGCTATTTGAGTTTCAAATGATGGCAGATGCCCTTAGCAAGAATGCGAATTACTACAGTGTTGTTTTAGATGCAGAGGGAAAGCAGTTGACAAATCCTGCTGGACCAGCATCGGATATGGGTCTGTTCTATGACATGTTTGAAAGACCATTATTTAAGGAGCAATTTTTGGATATATCTGAGCGGGCAAAACAGCAGCGAATACCACAAAGCGTATCCTTTGATATGGATTCCTTGAAGGTCCATATGGTGTTTGCGCCGTTGATGTTAGAGGATATTGTTACAGCATATTGGGTATTAACCAGTTTTGCGAAAGATGGAGCAAGGATTCTTGGCGAGGTGGCAGAGAATCAGTGGCATCTGGCTAATTCCATTGCAAAATGCTTCTATTCACAGGAGTTAGTTCAGAAGGAATTAAAGATTCGCAAACTGACAGAGATGCAGCTTCACAAAGAACAGGCGGAAAGACGAGTTTTAGAGGATGTAATTGCCGCTATGTCTCGTGAAGGAGAAGCAGCTCTCAGTGAAATTTGCTATAAGATTGGAATGTATTTGTCTGTACAGAATATTGCAATATATTTGCAGAATAAAGAAGCAGAAAATGTAGAAAAATACTTCATATGGAATCAGTTTGGCGAAGAGAGTTCATTTTTTGATACAATGGACTTATCGCAGGCGGAATATGGAGTTTTGACAGAATTGTTCCGGACAAATAATTTGTTGGTGGCTGATTTGAATTCGGAGACCGCATTTTTGAAAGAAATGGCAAAGCAGACGAATAAGGCGGTTATTGTGAATAAGCTGTCAGGATTGTCAAATATAGATGGTTATGTTGTCTTTGCAGATGATGACAAGACTAGAGAATTTGATGTTGTAGACACACATTTTGTGTCATCCGTATCAAAGATTTTTGAGAGCTTGATTGGTAAGAGTACAAGAAAAGCACCTGATGCGATTAAGACTGGATTATTAGAATCCTATGATCACCTTCGAGATGCAGTATATGTAAAGGACAATCGCACGGGAGAAATCATTTTCGCCAATAAAGCAACAGACAAGCTATTTGGTTATAGCTTGGTAGGTATGCGTGCAACGGACATTATCAGTGACCAGATGGAGCAATATCGTAATATTGGAGGAGTGCGCAAACGGTTTATCGATAACAAGAAGGTTACCAAGTGGCAAACTTATATGCGGGAATTAGACCAGATTATGAATATTGTTGAGGTTCATATGGAAACACTATATGGAGCAGACTGGAGCTTGTTTATTCTGAAAAAGAATAAGAACAAGGATAAAAAGAAGGATTCATAGTTATTTATAAAACTGACATTTGGTCTTGTTGACAAGCCTGAAGGAAGAGTTGGTTTTTGTATATGTTAATAAAAATGTTATTTATGTCGATAGATATAGGAAAGGAGTATGAACATGGCAAGTTCAGATATAGGAATTGATTTGGGTACCGCCAGTATCCTTGTATATGTGAAGGGAAAGGGTGTTGTGTTAAAAGAGCCTTCCGTTGTGGCTTTTGACAGAGACACAAACCGAATCAAAGCGATTGGTGAAGAGGCACGTTTGATGCTTGGTAGAACACCAGGTAATATTGTTGCAGTTCGTCCACTTCGTCAGGGTGTTATCTCTGATTACCGTATTACAGAGAAGATGTTGAAGTACTTCATTCAGAAGGCAGTGGGTAAGAGCTTCTTTGGTCGTAGACCTCGAATTTCTGTTTGTGTACCAAGTGGTGTAACAGAGGTTGAGAAGAAGGCGGTCGAGGATGCAACCTATCAGGCTGGTGCTAGAGATGTGTCCATTATCGAAGAGCCTGTTGCAGCTGCAATTGGTGCAGGAATCGATATTTCTAGACCATGTGGTAACATGATCGTAGATATCGGTGGTGGTACAGCAGATATTGCAGTTATTTCGTTAGGAGGAACCGTTGTGAGTACCTCTATCAAGACTGCAGGTGATGATTTTGATGAAGCGATTGTCCGCTATATGAGAAAGAAGCACAATTTGTTGATTGGTGAGCGTACAGCGGAGGAGATTAAGATAAAGATTGGTACTTGTTATCGTCGTCCTGAGAATCTTACTTTAGATATTCGTGGACGTAACCTGGTAACAGGACTTCCAAGAACCATTACAGTAACCTCTGAGGAGACGGTTGAAGCTTTAGAAGAAGTAACAGAGCAGATTATTGAGGCAGTACACTCTGTATTGGAGAAGACTCCACCAGAGCTTGCTGCAGATATTGCAGATAGAGGAATTGTATTGACTGGTGGTGGAGCGATGCTTCACGGATTAGAGGAATTGATTGAGGAAGAAACCGGTATTACAACGATGACAGCAGAGGATCCTATGACTTGTGTTGCGATTGGAACTGGTAAGTATATTGAGTTCCTAAGTGGCGCAATGGAAGGTGAATGATAACAAATTGCAAAACTTAAATATGCGCTGTGAAGATTGTACGAATTTTACATACCAACGCAGGCACGTTCGCACTATGGCTGAGTGCGTAGCAGTACTAAGCTCGACGCAGTCTCGCTAAGTGCTGACGGACTCAGACATACCTGCTTATGGTATTTGTAAAATACGTACAATATGTTTACGGGATAAGAAAGTTTTACAATTTGTTATGAATAGTATAGAAAAGGAGTTGAAACAATGGTAAGAGGTCTTTACGCAGCATGGACCGGAATGGTAAACGAACAGAGACGTTTAGATGTTATTTCCAATAACATGGCCAATTCCAATACAACTGGATATAAGAAGCAGAATGTAACCTCTCAGTCCTTTGATGATGAATTTACAGTTCGAATCAATGACAATAACAGGGATACTACCAGCAAATATCCAATTGGTTATATGAATTTGGGCGTGAAAATTGGCGAGACATATCTTGATTTCTCACAGGGTAGTTTACGCGAAACCGGTAATACTTATGATCTTGCGTTAAGTGGAGACGGATTCTTTACCATTCAGACAACAAACAAGCAGGGTGAAACCACTACGAAATATACTCGAGATGGTTCATTTACTGTGAACACGGAAGGTTATCTTGTGACCAAGGATGGAGATTATGTGTTGGATACGAATGGAGAGCGAATCCAGATTCCTGGCGCACAAACTGCACAAAATGTTGCTTTCGATCAGAATGGTAACATTACGGTTGATGGGCAGCAAATTGCAACCCTTGGTCTTGCATCATTTGCAAATCCACAAGCACTGTTAATCTATGGTGAGAATATGTATGATGCCACACCGGCAGCGGGATTACAGGCTTCTAATGCGGCAGTACATCAAGGTTATTTGGAGATGTCCAATACCAATGTCATTGAGGAAATGGTGGATATGATTACCATTACCAGAGCCTATGAAGCTGGGCAGAAAATGATACAAACAGTGGATAACACACTGAACAAGGCAGTAAATGAAATCGGAAAAGTATAATAGTAAGGGAGGTTATTGATATGATGCGTTCATTGTGGACTGCTGCATCAGGAATGCTAGCGCAGCAGACAAATTTAGATACAATTTCAAATAATCTTGCCAATGTAAATACAGCAGGATATAAAAAGGATACAGTTGAATTTAAGTCGTTGTTATATCAAACACTACAGTCCACATCTACAAATGCAGCGGGCGAGAATAAGCCGGTACCTGCACAGGTTGGATTGGGTACCAGAACAGCGTCCATCACAACGGTGTTTGCACAGGGTGGATTGCAGGAATCACCAAATGATACATATATGGCAATCGAGGGTTCTGGATTTTTTAAAGTAAGAGACATGGATGGTAACATTTGTTACACGAGAGATGGTAGCTTTCGTGTTCAACCGGTGGAGAATGGAACTATGCTCTGTACAGCAGAGGGATATCCGGTATTAGACCAGAATAATAATCCGATTATTATTCCAGCAGAGTACCGTACCGATGATGTTACAGTTGATAAAGAGGGTAACATATTTGTTGCAGGTGCAAATGGTGACAAAATTCCGTTAACGGACGTATTGCCAGACGGACAGATATACAATAAGAAGATGGGGTTAGTACAGTTTAATAATCCAGCAGGTTTGGACAGTGTAGGCGGTAACCTATATCGCGAGACTGTGGCATCTGGCGCTCCGTTAGAAGAAAGTGCAAATCCAGGATTGGCGCAGAGCTTAGTACATCAGGGATATATCGAAATGTCAAATGTACAGGTGGCAGATGAGATGGTTAACATGATTGTTGCACAGAGAGCGTACGAGATGAACTCAAAAGCAATCAAGGCTTCCGATGAAATGTTACAACAAGCTAACAACTTACGCGGATAATGAGATTAGCGAAATGTGATAGTCTTTCACTAGGAAAGTTATGGGGCAGATGACATGCTTGCATGTCAGTCTGGAGCATATCTTTCCGTTGAAAGCACGTAAGTGCTTTCATTAAGCGAATATCGCGACACTGAGCAAGCTGTGCTTGCGATGTGCGCGATAGAGCGAGTGAAAGACAAAGAATAAAAGGGGGTTATAAACATGGCAATTACTGGAATTGATCCAAGTAGCTATTACAGCGATTATTATACAAATGCTTCAAATGCAACCGCAGATGCTCTTGAAAACACCTTAGGTAAGGTGGGACAAGAAGCAACTGAAGCGGAATTAATGAATGCGTGTAAGGAATTCGAAGCATATTTCATTGAACAAATGTACAAAGGTATGGAAAAGACCATTATGAAGGCCGAGGATGAAGAAAGCGGTACAGCTAGTCAATATATGAATCTGTTCAAGGATATGCAGACAGAAGAGTATGCCAAAATGACCGCAGAACAAGGAAACGGAATTGGTCTTGCGCAACAATTATATGAACAAATGAAACGCAATTATGGATTATAATGAAACTGAATTATGAATTACTAGGCAAAGACCTCTTGGAGCTTTGCCTTTTTCATTTTTTATGATATTCTATTTGTACGTAATAGACCAAGGTAATTAGAAAAGAACAGACAGGATGAGAAAAGAGGCGGTAAGGTGGAAATAGAGGGAATCGTTTCCAAAATTATATATAGAAATGACGAAAATCAGTATATCGTGTTTGTGGTTGAAACAAGCGAAGGCACTGATGAGACCTGTGTCGGATATCTGAGTGGTTTAGAGGAAGGCATGTATGTGCTTGCTAAGGGCGAATATGTGTCACATCCACAATACGATATGCAATTTAAGGTATCAGAATATCAGGTGAAAATGCCAGATGATCTTGTGAGCATGGAACGTTATCTAGGTTCTGGTGCAATCAAAGGCGTAGGCGAAATTATGGCCAAGCGTATTATTAAGAAATTTGGCAAGGATACGTTTCGGATTATCGAAGAGGAGCCGGAAAGGCTTGCAGAAATTAAGGGCATTTCCGAGAGAAAAGCGACGGAAATCGGAGTGCAATTTATCGAGAAGCAGGAAATGCGAGAAGCACTGATGTATCTTTCGGAATTTGGAATTAGCCCGACCCTGGCTGTAAAGATTTTTACAGAGTATGGGAATCGGCTTTATACAGTCATTAAGAAAAATCCATATCAAATAGCAGAAGACATCAGTGGTGTGGGGTTCAAAACGGCAGATGCTATCGCTATGAAGGCTGGAATTGGTGTGTTGTCGGATTTTCGTGTCCGTGCAGCGATCATTTATACCCTCAATCAGGCGACTGGTTTAGGGCACATTTATTTGCCAAAAAAGCTTGTGATTAGCTGGACGAAGCAGCTGTTAGAAAAGAGCAACGATAACCGTATCGAGGAGATTGGTTATTTTGATACAGATGTGGCGATGGAAACAGAACTTGTTGAGACACAGCTTGTCAATTTGCATGTAGAAGGTAAGGTCGTTTTTCGGGAGTTGAATGGTGAAGAGCTTGTTTATGGTCAAAGCTTTTACAACAAAGAGCGAAACACAGCTCGAATGTTGTTAGAGACCAAAGCAACTGTTAATATTCCAGAGGATGCATTGAATCGCGCCATTGCCAGTATTGAGGCGAGGGAACGAATAGAACTAGATGAACTGCAAAAGGAAGCAATCCGGCAAGCAGCAAGACAAGGCGTGTTGGTGATTACTGGAGGACCTGGAACTGGTAAGACCACAACTATTAATGCGATTATCAAGTATTTTGAGATGGAGGATGCAGACATTCTTTTAGCAGCACCTACAGGACGTGCAGCAAAAAGAATGACAGAGGCTACTGGATATAAGGCACAAACGATTCATCGTTTGCTAGAGCTAAGTGGTGCAGTGTCTGAGGATTCGGATATATCAGGGGTTCATTTTGAGCGAAACGCAGCAAATCCCCTGGATGCAGATGTAATTATTATTGATGAGATGTCTATGGTGGATCTGTCCTTGATGCATTCGCTGATGTTAGCGATTGTTCCGGGAACACATCTGATATTAGTGGGCGATGAAAATCAGCTTCCATCCGTTGGCGCAGGCAATGTACTAAAGGATATTATCCGTTCAAATTGCCTTCCGGTGGTATCTCTTCGGCGAATTTTCCGTCAGGAGGAGGGAAGCCGAATTGTAGAGAATGCTCATAAAATAAATGAGGGTAAGCCAATCGTTTTAGATAATAAGAGCAAGGATTTCTTTTTTATGCCACGTAATAGTACTAGGGATGTATCGGAGGAAGTGTCGCTTTTGTTGACGAAGAAATTACCTGGATATGTAGGCTGTAAAGGAACCGATATTCAAGTTCTTACGCCAATGCGCAATGGCGATTTAGGTGTGAGCAATCTAAATATTCTTTTGCAAAAGACTTTGAATCCGGCGAACTCGAGGAAGAAGGAAAAGGAGCTGCAAAATGGGACCATTTTCCGCGAGGGAGATAAGGTTATGCAGATTCGCAACAACTATAAGCTGGAATGGACGATATACAGCGACAAAGGACGCTTTAAAATCGAAGAGGGCGTTGGTGTATTCAATGGTGATATGGGTATCGTGAAGGAAATTGATGATTACAACGAAGAGGTTGTAGTGTTGTTCGATGATGACAAGGAGGTTCGATATCCCTACAATTTGTTGGATGAGTTAGAGCTTTCTTATGCCATTACCATTCATAAGTCTCAGGGTAGTGAGTATCCGGCTGTAGTATTGCCACTGTTCAATGGCCCCAAAGTATTGATGAACCGCAATTTGTTATATACAGCGGTAACTCGTGCAAAGCAGTGTGTTGTAATTGTGGGAAGTGGACATATGGTCGAGTCTATGATATTGAACAATGACGAACAGAAAAGGTATTCTTCTTTAGATATCCGATTAGTAGAAATGCTACAAGAAGGTTTTTAAATCTGACATAAACATTCACATGGGAAGATAAAGGTTATATGTGAAATATAAAATTATAAGGTGAATTCGTTAGGAGGAATGAATTTGCCGAAGAGAATTGATCGGGAAGAAATTGTGGAATTTGGTTTGCAGTATTCAACAGTGCTATTGGATTTGCTTTATCCTAGACATTGCCCGTTATGCAATACTATTTTGAATTTTGGTAATGTGTCAGTATGTAATGGATGTATGAAACAGCAGAAACGTATTAAACCACCCTATTGCATGAAATGTGGGAAGACAATTGGAGACTCTACGTTGGAGTACTGTCAGGATTGTAGCAAAATTACCAAAAGCTATAATCGGGGCTTTCCTGTATTTTCTTATACAGGAGGGATTAAGAACGCATTATATGATTTCAAGTACAAAAACCAACGTGAGTATGGTGCATTTTTTGCGGAATGTATTATGGAGCAGTATGGTGCTTCTTTGGAGCGATTAGGTTTGGATGGTTTGATTCCAATACCGGTTCATAAGAGTAAGAAAAAGGTCAGAGGCTATAACCAGGCGGAGGTGTTAGCAAAGCAGCTAGGAAAGCGATTACAGATACCAGTTTATCCACAATATTTGGTTCGCGTGGTGAACACTAACCCACAAAAAGAATTAAATGATAAAACTCGTATGAAAAACCTAAAAAATGCTTTCAAAATAGGTGAAAATACGATAAAATTAAGGAAGGTACTGCTAGTGGATGACATTTATACAACAGGTGCTACCATTGAGTCCTGTACAAGGGTGTTGTTGCAAGCAGGTGTGGAAGAGGTCTACTATACCAGTGTAGCAATTGGTAAAGGTTATTCTGAATAGGGACCGGATGATTAGTGGTGACAGATGGTCATTTAGCTAACATTTTAGAGAATACATATACAATAGGAGGAGTTACAGTATGGAAGTAAAGACATGTAAAATGTGTAAGCGATTATTTAACTATTTAGCTGGACCACCAATTTGTCCAGGATGTAAGAATAAGTTGGA
Source organism: Lachnospiraceae bacterium (assembly GCA_017622535.1). Classification (GTDB taxonomy): domain Bacteria; phylum Bacillota; class Clostridia; order Lachnospirales; family Lachnospiraceae; genus CAG-590. Next base: position 11,662 of record JAGAQX010000016.1, read on the forward strand.
CGAGAAGTTTGTTCAAGTTAAGGAGTTTGTTCGTGACAATCCTCATGCAGGTATTACAGAGGTTGCAGAGGCCAATGAGGTGCCAGCTTCCCAAATCCGTCGTTGGATTCGTGAGGAGAGATTGTCCTTTTCAGATGAATCTGGTGTAGGCTTGGATTGTGAGAGCTGTGGAAAGATTATCAAGTCTGGTCGTCTTTGCGAAGAGTGTAAGAGTAAGCTACTTGGTAATTTTAATGATATGTACAGACAGGATGAGTCCATTGTTGCAAAGAAGCACAGAGAAGCAGCAAGAATGCGATTCTTGGATCAATAAAAGATATGAGAGCACTCCGGATTAATATGATTCGGAGTGTCTTTCGCTTCTGTCATGGATTTTATGCGGAAGCGATTAATAGAATTCAACTTTTTTAAAAACAGGTATAATGTTTCGGGAAAAGTAACCGATATAAATATTGAACCTGTTAATAAAGGGTTGAATACATCGGCTTAGATAGATCATTTAAGCAGATAATAAGGAGGAAGGTGTGACAATGCGAATTGGTGCATACAACCAGGTTTCTCAAGTATATGGGAATCAGCCTGTAAAGAAAAGTTACAATGCTGGTACATACGGCGCTACTTCAACAACGGATCATGTATCTTTCTCAACAGTAGGAAAGGATATGCAGACTGCTAAGACTGCATTGAAGAATGTTCCGGATGTGAGAGAAGATAAGGTTAAAGCATTGAAGGAAAGCATTGCAAATGGTACCTATCAGGTAAGTGCAGAGAGCTTTGCAGATAAGCTTATGGCTGCATTTGATGAGAAATCCATTTAACTCCGAAAGCGTTTGCTTTCGGGGTTAAGGATGGACATTTGATTATAAAGGAGAATCAGATGGCAAGCTTAATTGAGACTTTAATTGAGGCTCTTGAGGAGGAAAGTGTGTTATACGACACATTGACAAAAGAGTCCATGGCAAAGACACCGGTGATTGTGGCGAATGATTTGGATAGATTATCAGAAGCCAATGCCAAAGAACAGAAGATTGTAGATGAGATTACAACGGTGTCGCATAGAAGGAATCAGGCTTTAACAGAGATTGCAACTGTAATGGGCAGGGATGCGAAGACGATTACTGTTTCCGAAGTCATTAAGATGATGGAGAAGCAGCCGGAGTTTCAGCATCCTTTAATTGTTGTAAGGGATAAAATGTTAAAGCAGGTGGAGACGCTGAAACAAGTGAATATACACAACCAGGAGTTGTTGAAGGAATCACTTGAGATGACGGAGTACTCCATCAATTTGATACAATCAATCAAACAGGCGCCAGAGACGGCGAATTATAGTAAAGGTAATTACAGTGGTGCAACATTAGGAGCGAGTTATTCCTCCTTTGATGCAAAGCAGTGATAAGAAATTGCGAAGCTACAAATTATGATAGTTGTATATACCGAGCAAACTAACGCAGGTACGTTTTCACTGCTAAGTATATACAACGGAATATATGTTATGAGCTTCGCAATTAATATAGAGGAAGAAGAAAGGAGGAATCATATATGTCAGGAACAATGGGTAATTTTTGGGTTGGTGTTAGTGGATTGCAGTCTAGCCAATATGCATTGAATGCTACAGCACACAACATTACAAATTCAGGAACGAAAGGATATTCCAGACAACAGGTTCTCCTTGCTGATCTTAGCTATCACAATTTGGGTGATACTGCAGTAGGAAGGAATCAGGCAGGTCTTGGAACCTCCATTGCAGATGTAAGGTTGATTCGAGATACATTTGTAGATCGCGCATATCGTAAAGAGTTAGGACGTGAACAGTTCTATCAAACAAAGTATGATGTAGTAGCAGAGGTGCAGAATTATTTTGGTGAATTAGAGGGAAGCGATTTCCGAACCTATATGCAAAATCTCTGGACGTCCGCACAGGAGCTGCAGAAGGAATCCAACAGTATCGTAACAAGAAGCTCATTTATTGCGCAGGCAGTTACATTTGTTGAACAGTCAAATGAGATTTACAATCAGCTTACTACTTATCAGAAGAATTTAAATAAAGAAATTGAAGACCAGGTGAATCGAATCAATGAACTTGCGGATATCATTTACGATTTGAATCACAAGGTAACAATGGTAGAGGCGTCAAACATTGAGAGCGCCAATGACTATAGAGATCAGAGAGATGCAGCCCTAGATGAATTGTCTGGAATTATTTCCATTTCATATAAAGAAAATGCGGATGGTCAGGTAGATGTATATGCAGAGCACAGAACTTTAGTCAGCATGTCTCGTGTATATAGAATGGATGTGAAGGCGGTAAGTGAGTCCTGTGACTACTATATGCCAATTTGGACAGATGATCAGGCAAACGTATTCAATCTTCACAATGTGCCAAATGCACAGGCAAAGACAGATACAGGTTCTCTTAAGGGAATTATCATGTCTCGTGGTGATTGGATTGCAAACTACACCGATGTTCCAGTAGCACCAGAGGCTCCGGTTCGCCCAGTTCGCTCTGACTATGCTACAGATGCAGAATACAACACGGCAGTGACACAATACAATGAAGATTATACGCAGTATCAGACAGACTATGAACAGTTTGTGAAAGATCGAGAGTATTACAATACATATTTAGAGCCTTATACCGTTAACAATATCATTGCTCAGTTTGACCAGTTGATACATGGTATTGTAACAAAGATGAACGATATTCTTTGTCCGAATAAGGAGATTACAATTGTTAACGACGATGGAACCACGAGCACCATCCAGGTATTGGATGAAGAGAAAGCCGGATACGGTATGGGTGAAGAAAATGAGGTTCAAGGCAAAGAGTTAATTAAGCGTCGTACAATTGACCGTTATACAGAACAGACAGTAACGGTTCAGAACGAAGATGGAACCACATCTCAGATGACAGTTCAGGTTTACAACGCAGAAGGTGATGAGCCGTTGACCTTATATACACTTGGTAATCTGGAAGTAAATGATGAACTAATTAAGAATCCGAGCTTGTTGCCTCTAACCAATGAACAGAATGAAGAGCTACAAGAGGTGGCAGATCGATTGATTCACATGTGGGAAGACGATTTTACAACACTTGGTCCAAATAGCTTGGTTGTGAATAATTACATGGGTTATTACAAGGAATTTGTTGCCGACTTTGCCAACAAGGGTTATACCTATGAAGGTATCGCAGAGACACAGGCACAATCGGTACAAGAGTTGGAGAATCAACGTCAGACGGTGGTCGGCGTATCCACGGATGAAGAGTTAAGTAATTTGATTAAATTCCAGCAGGGTTACAATGCCTCATCAAGATATTTCACCGTAGTATCGGAGATGGTAGAGCATTTGATTAGTAAGCTAGGATAAGATTTTGACATAGTAAATGTGTTGTGCAGGCGATGAGAGTAAGAGCTGCATGACAACAGAACAGATATTAGGCTTTGAGTTAGAAAGGAAGTGGAGATATGGCTTCAACATTTTTAGGATTGAATACCGGATTATCCGGATTGAATTTTCATCAGGCAAATTTGAATACTACAGCACACAATATTTCCAATGCGGACAGAGAAGGATATTCCCGACAGACCGTGCTTTCTCAGGCGGCTCAAGCATTAAGAGTTCGTACCTCTTATGGTATGATGGGTACTGGTGTAACAACCACAGGAATTGACCAGCTTCGTAATGTGTATTACGACACAAAGTATCGTGCAGCACATTCTAAGCTACAGGAATACAGTGCAGTAAATGAGCAGCTTTCGCAGCTACAGTCCTACATGAACGAAATGAAGTCTGAATCTGGATATACGGAGTTGTTGGCTGAGGTGAGTGCTGCGATGCAAGATTTGGCATCCAGTCCGTCCGATGCAACCTATCGTACACAGTTCGTGCAGTCAGTTAATAATTTTACAGATCTGATCAATGAGGTAGCTACAAACTATCAGAAAACACAAACAGATATTAACAATGAGATAGCAATTCATGTCGATACCATCAATTCTATCTCCTCACAGATATATACATTGAACAAGCAGATTATGAACATCGAGACCAGATATGGTAATGCCAATGATTTGCGCGACCAGAGAGAGTTGCTTGTAGACCAGCTTTCAGAGTTGGTGAACGTTACTGTGATAGAGACACCACTTATGTACAAGGAAGGTAACGAGGAGGTTGATTCTGGAACTACCCGATATGAAGTACGTATTGGTAATGCGCTGTTGGTGGACGATATGGAAAGCCGACAGTTAAAGGTAGCTGCCAGAGGCGAGAAGATTAACCAGAATGATGTAGATGGTTTATATGATGTTTACTGGAAGGGAATAAATGATTCCTTGGGAGAGGAATTCAATTTCAATACTGGTAATGTAACTGGATTGATGAAGGGTCTGTTAGAGGTTCGCGATGGTAACAATGCAAATCCATTTGCGGGTACAATTACTAGCATGGAGACAGAAACAGATGCGGGCTCTACAGTAACGATTCAGCTTTCAAAAGGTATGGATATAGAGAAGCTTAATCTTCCAAAGGAAGGAATTATTACCTTGAACTGTAAGGAGTATTATTATGAAGGTTTTGAGGCTACCTATGATGCAGATGGTAAGCTCAACAACTTCGTATTTAAGAATCTTACTTTAGAGGATGAGACAGGAAAGCGTGTTCCGGCAGAATACGAGGCAAGTATTTTAGGAAGACCAGCGAGTATGGGAGAGAGCATCGATTGTAAGGGTATTCCTTATTATATGACTGAATTGAATGAATTCGTTCGTACCCTTTCTACTTATATGAATGACATTTTTACCACAGGAGCGGATGCTAACGGGGATAAAGGTATGGATTTCTTTACTGCACCAGACATCCGTGGTGAAGACTATGTATTGACTACAGACGAAGAGCCAACTGATATGAATTCCGTTGAATCCAATTATTATCAGTTAACTGCACTTAATTGGGCAGTGAACAAAGATATTCAGATGGATCAGAACAAATTAGTGGTTTCTTATAAAGCAGATATTGAGCAAGGAAATAAGGATGCAAAGGGAGTTTTGGATCAGATGATTTTCGGAATGACTGACCAGAGCATGTTCCGCCAGGGTACGGTGGCACAGTTTTTACAGTCTGTTACCACTTCACAGGCAGTAGATATTTCTAAATTTGAATCATTTACAAAGAATATGGATGAGGTATCCAATGTAATTAATAACCAGAGATTATCTGTTTCTTCAGTAGATAGTAACGAGGAGGCAGCAGCCCTTGTTATGTATCAGAATGGATATAATTTGGCAAGTAAAGTTATCTCAGTAATGAATGAAGTTTACGACAAGCTTATTAACCAAACGGGCTGATAAACCGATAACTATATTAGGGTAACTTATCTACGGACAGGTAAGTAATAAGTGAGGTTAAAG
>JAGAQX010000152.1 GCA_017622535.1 Lachnospiraceae bacterium
ATCTTTGCGCTACAATTACGATTACCCATTGCCAGACCATCCTGTCCATCTACTTTCATGATAACAGCCGCATGACAAATGTTGATGCGTGTTGCACCAGTCTTGGAACCGATTCCACAAAGCATATATTTTGCCCGCAAATTCAAGTTCAAGGTTGCATTATCTACAATAGCATTCACACTACCATCTTCCATACAACCGATACCCACACAGTCATCTCCACCAAAAATACCTTTTATCATTGCATAGGAAACATGAACCTGAACATCTCCTGTCATAGAACCAAAAGCGACACATCTTGTTGTGGCAAAATTCACATTAACGTTACAATACTCGGCCAGTATGCTGATACTACCATTGATAGAACCGATGCCCACACTCTCTTTTCCAGACATATTAAGCACATATTTACCTCTGTGAATAAGAATCTCTCCACCAAGTCCAGATCCGATACCTACTCCACATGAACCACTACCAGATATTTCAACACAACCGTCTTGCGCAAAATCAATTGTACCATGACCTGCATTTACATCATTACCAATACCAAAGTATCCATCATAATTGATACTAATATCAAGATTACCATCACCTTCGATAATCAACTTGGAGCTTTCCGGAACACGAATACCTCCATCACACAATTGGTTTTCGCCCTGTAATACCAATGTAACCTCACAATTTTCACCAATATCAATACAGGTTCTTCTCTTCTTACCGGAAAAATTAATATTATCTAATACAATTCTTCCCTGATATCCATCTCTGATATCTAAAGCAATCTGTGTAGTAAGACCAGGCACACCAGAGATTGTCACATCACGATAGGTTGTTTTGTCATTCACAACTTCTATACTTGCATATTGATCTGCAACCAATTTTGCAAGGGAAATTCTACTTTCCTTACCGGCAACATAAACCAAACTATCCTTATTCGAAGCCTTCTGCTGCTGGTACTGCACAATTTCCTCTTTCACGTCCTTGGAAATTGTCATAGCAACCTCTTGCGCCGGCTTCGCTGTATAATATCCTTGAATCAAATCCACACCAAGGCGAATTACTGTCTGTAGTTCCTCTGTTGTTTCCACACCTTCTGCTAATGCTTGAATATTGTTATCATGCGCAAACTCTATAATCTCTCGAACAAAATGCTGTTTCTGTGGACTATCTTGAATCTCTGATAATAGCATCCGGTCAATCTTTACATAGTTTGGCATATAGCGCAACAAATTCGTCACATTAGAATAACCCGTACCATAATCATCTACTGCAGTGTCAATTCCCATCTTCGCATATATTTCCTTCATCGTTGCCAGTTCATCATCTGACAACTCTGTTTGCTCCGTCAATTCCACGACAACAGAACCAGTGTGTTCACGAATCTTCTCCTCAAAAACCACCGCGTCATCACCTTGCAAACGCTGACCAGGAATACTGTTAATGAATACCTTCTTGCCTTCAAACAGTTCTTGCTTAGAGCTAATATTATCTATGATATTAAAGAAGGTAGACTTCTCTACATCATATAAACGATTCATATGCTCTGCATACTTCAAAATCTTAAGTGGTGATAGATATGGTGTCACATCTGCACGCATTAATGCCTCATAAGCATATATTTCACCTGTCTTTGCGCTAACAATAGGCTGAAAATGATAATGGAATCGATTCTCGTCCAATATAGCTTGAACAACTGCGGCCTCTTTTTGTTCTTCTTCTGTCAAAATATCGCCGTTTTGCATTTTACGTTCGTTAATCTTATTGCCATTCTTCTGTCCTACGGCACTGTTCAGCAGATGCTCAAATCCTTCTCTAGATGACACCTCACCCACCTCACAGCCGACATAAACAGCTAGCTCATAATTAAAACCTTCAATGGATTGCAATCGCTCTAACAAATTGTTCTTAATCTTATAAACTTGCTTTTTATTATTGTCATGAGATAGAATAACTCCAACAAACTCTCCATTACCTAAGCGACAGCTGATTCCACTCTTCACACAGCTCTTCAATATATCTGCAGTGGTTCGAATCGCTTTGTTTCCTTCTTCTCTACCATACTGTCCATTAATTCCAGCCAAGCCTTTAATATCGATGGCAATCACACTCACGTAATGCCCATAATAATTTTTCACTTGCTGCAACAGACCTTGATAATTATAAAGACCAGTCAGCGAATCTCTGATTTGACTTGACTGAAGTAACTGATTACTCTGTTGTAGGGCTTCAATTCTACGAAAGCATTCCAATCCCTGCATTGTATTTCGAAGCCATAACCGATAGGTATCATCATAGCTCTTAGCCTCATTACCATAGCTAATTACAGCATATCCTAGGCAACGCTCTTCAAAATGCATTGGAGTGAAGAAAAACGCCATTGGAACATCTCTTTCCTCATACAATGCAGGCAACAGAATCTTACAGTCAAACATTTTGTCAAAATTAATTCGATTCTGGTTACTTCCTGCCCTACCACACTGTAAAACCGGAAGCATTTTATCTGTATACCCTTGCCACTGGCTTTCACGTGCTCCTAATTTACTTGGATCACTCCATTGGGAATTCAAGCATAGATGGAAGCTTTCAAATTCTCTAATCTGGTATACATATGTAAAAATTGTGTTCATTAAATCTTTAAATTGAGACTTGGATAACATATCTTCCATCATATGGTTATAGCAAGAATAGAAGCTATATTCCGATATATCTGTTGACCAGTTTTCTCTCAAATTCAACTTAGGAACCACACTATCATTGTGACATCCACAGCTACTTCCAATAAATAATTCTACCTCAGCATGAAACTCCGGCATCGGCTCACCTTCAAACAAGGCCTTAATACAAATAGCCGCATGAACACCACATTCTTTTGCAGAAATTGGCGCAGATGTAATTGGTTTTGGACTTGTTTTTCCTTCTTCTGTAGAATCATATCCAACTACTGCTACTTCCTCTGGAATATGAATTCCATTATTCTCTAATGCTTTTGCGACACCAATTGCCATACAGTCATTGGCACACGCAATGGCACGAGGCATATTATCGCGGTTCTTCAATAATTTATCAACCATAGCCTCACCGCTGCTATACCAAAAGTCACCATAGAAAATACGATCTTCTCTTACTGGTAAAGAATGTTCCTCCATACAATCAATATAAGCCTGTAATCTTTCTTTGGAATGTAAATGCCATTTCTTACCTGTCAGATACGCAATATCCCGATATCCATGTTCATCTATTAAATGAGCAATCAATTTCTTAACCGCAGAATAATGGTCTGTCATGACAACTGGAAAATACTTACTTTCTTTATCAATACAAATCACCGGTCCATTAAAATGTGTCTTCAATTGATTCTCTACATCATCTGCTACTCCCGGCGTCTGAATGGTGTCTAACAGTACAACAAATGCATCAAATAGTTCATAATTAATTAATGTAAAAATTGTGGACTCACCAATTTCTCTCGCCGTTGTTTCTTGGTATTTTTGGTACATAGCAAACACACAGGCATCATAATCATAGGAAAATGCCTGCTTCAAAAATCCTTCTATAAATAATTTTTGATAATTCTCTTCTGCTTGTCCAACTAACAAACCAATTCTCTTCCGTGTTCCCATAAATAACCTCTAAAATCTCTTTTGTTAAGAGGAAATGGTATATATACCATTTCCTCCTGATTTGTATGTATTAACGATCCCATTTGTCACACAGACTGTTAATCTGGTCTGTGAACTTAATCAAATCCTTATTGGTTCCACCCTTGTTATGTGCAATAACCGTAAGCAAGCGATTACCCGCAGCAACCAGTCTGTCAAAGATTGCCTGAGCACGATGCGCCTTCTGACTTACCTTCACCTTCTTTACTGCAAATCCAGGGAATATTAACTCTTCAGCTGCTAAATCATATTCTGCACCAGAAAATGGGGCAATCGCATCATATCCCTCATTTTGAATGGTAGTCTTAAAATGCTCACACACCAAGTCTTCACCATGCACCACAAATACCGTCGGCTTTGGCTCAAATGAATGTAACCAACGAAGTAAGCCTTCCTGATCAGCATGACCACTGATACCATCTAATTTCTCAATTCTTGCTTTAATCTCTACCTGCTCACCAAAGAGCTTTACACTAGTCGCACCCTCTAAAATGCTACGACCTAATGTGCCATGTGCCTGATAACCTACAAATAAAATGGTGCACTCTTCTCTCCAAAGATTGTGCTTTAAATGATGTCTAATTCGACCTGCCTCACACATACCAGAAGCAGAGATAATAACCTTTGGCTTTGTATCAAAGTTAATTGCCTTAGAATCATTACTTGTAATAGAAGTCTTAAGTCCCGGGAATGCAATCGGGTTAATTCCCTGACGGATTAACTCCATCGCTTCTTCATCAAAACAATTCTCCGTATTCTTGTTAAATATATTTGTTGCTTCTACAGCTAGCGGACTATCCACATAAACCTCAAATCCGTTGTATTCTGGGAGTAAATTATCATACTTAATCTTACGGATAAAATACAAAAGTTCCTGTGTTCTACCAACTGCAAAGGAAGGAATTACAACATTACCACCTTTATCAAAGGTCTCCTTGATAATCTTGCTAAGCTCAGCCACATAATCTGGTGTTCCACCATGGGTTCTGTCACCATAGGTGGATTCCATAACCACATAATCTGCTTCTTTTAGATATTGGGGATCCTTCAAAATTGGTTGATTAATATTACCGATATCACCAGAAAATACTATCTTACGGTAGATATCCCCTTCCGTCAACCATACCTCGATACTAGCCGAGCCAAGCAAATGTCCTACATCTTCAAATCGAATCTCAATACCTTCATCCAACCGAATCTTTTTGTCATATTCACATGGAACAAAGTGTTCTAGTACACCAATAGCATCATTCATACTATATAAAGGTACATACTCCGCTTCACCAGAACGCCTTGCCTTACGATTACGCCACTCTGCTTCAAACTCCTGAATATGTGCACTATCACGAAGCATGATGTTACAGAGATCAGTGGTCGCCTTTGTTGTGTATACCTGACCACGAAATCCTTTTGCATACATTAATGGAATCAAGCCCGAATGATCAATATGTGCATGTGTCAGTAATATGTAATCCACATCGGAAGCATTCATCGGAATCTCTTGATTCTCATACACATCTCCTCCCTGCTCCATACCACAATCAATTAAGATGTTCTTTCCACATGCCTGCAAGCAATGACAACTACCTGTCACCTCATGATCTGCTCCAATAAACGTTAATTTCATTATAACGCACCCCTTTCTTAGCCGCTTGTTACTCTATCTTGTATTCTATGCGAAACATCTTCATAGAATAACAAGCAAATACCTTCTTACTGTCTCCCCTATATTAAATGCAACTTTCGTGCAATCTTAACCAATAATGAACCCTTTGGAAATGCCAATAACATCTCCTCTGTGTAACCACCAATCTTTATCATGGAAATGAAATAAACTCCCACTGCAATGCAAATAGCAATCAATGTAGCCACAGCGTTGCTAACATATTCACTCATCACATTTTTAAATACAACGTCCATGCCCCAATATGCAAAAAATGCTACGATACCCATAATAATTGCAGATAAAAATGGAACTCCCAATGTTTGCTTCCATTCCACTTTATATTCTAATTCCTTCTTGATAACGCGATAATTCATAATAACAACCACAATAGCATAGAATGCTGTGGCAAGAATCAATGAATAAATTCCTAGCTTAATCACAGATATCAATGGTACCAATACAATAACATGTAGAACTAATGCAACCGCTGAACTAATAACCGGAACATTAACTTTACCAATCCCCTGTAGCACACCATTGAATACACTAGATACACCATATAAAACAATCGAAACTCCGCCTAATAACAATAAATTTGCAACCATGTTAGTATCATTGGCCGACAAACTGTAATATAACAATCTTACAACAGGTTTTCCCAATACTGCAAAACCAACAGCACACGGAACGGTCAAGACCATAGTAAGCTGCATCGACTGTGTAATCTTTCTGTTACATTCCACCTTATTATTTACAGAATACGCGCTAGAAACTGACGGTATCACTGCTGAAGCCACAGCTGCTGCCATCGCAATTGGCACATTTGCCAAAACCAAATACATTCTGCTATACATACCATATTGGCCATCGATTACTTCGCCATCCATGCCCATATAGCCCATCATTTTCTGAAAAATTGTCATATCAAGGGTTACATTCACATTATAAATAAATGAACTAAAAATAATTGGTGTTGCAATTAACAATAATAGTTTTATTACTTCCTTATACGACAACAAATGCTCTGTTGTATCCTCCTGCATTCGCTGTCCCAAATCCTTCTTTTCTTTGCGGAACAAAACAACCATGTAAATGAGACCTGCCAAAACAGCTACTCCCGTACCAAAAGTACCTCCTGCTGCTCCAAATGAATCGTAGCTAGTAGTTCCTTTCTCATACCCTAATGCCATAGCCCATTTCATAAATAGAATTGCGGCCACAATACTCACAACGGCATTGAAAATCTGCTCTACAATCTGAGAAATAGAAGTTGGCACCATATTCCCATATGCCTGAAAATATCCACGATACACACTCAAAAATCCAGACAAAAAAATCGTAGGAGCAAGAACTCTTAATGAAAAAACTGCATTTTCTGTCACAAAATAAGGTGCTCCAATGTAAGTCACAATCGCTGCAATTCCGCCAACCACAAATACATATAACATTGCGCCATTGAAAATCCTCTTTACATTGCGATATTCACCTTTTTCAATTCGTTCAGCCATAATCTTAGATACCGCGGCTGGTATACTAAAAGTAGCAATCAACAAAATCAAAGCATATACAGTTTGTGCGGCACCATAATATCCGTTTCCCTCTTTACTTAATATATTAGCAAAGGGAATATTATATAACATTCCTATTAACTTCGATACAATACTGGCTATCGCAAGAATTGATGCTTGTACCGCAAAATTTTTTGCTACTCTATTATTCTTACCCATGTTGTCTTCCAATCTATAATAAACATCTACTTTTATTCTTTATTATTCACACTTTCAGTGGGAAAATATACCTCATCAAATTATACCACATTTAGTATATGATTAAAAGTATTTACACAAAAAAGTCGATGACCAAACTGCTCACCGACATTCCGTTATTAAATCATATTATGAATGAATGTCTTTGAATATGTAAGACTCTCCCTTGAAATGCAGTAAAATAGCATCGGGCATGGCGAGATGTTCAGGGTAAAAAAATCCGATGTTTTTGTGCTTTGACACAAAACATCGGATTACATCTCCCTGAACATCAGGGATTATCTTCTATTGTAGTTAATCAAACAACCCTTCAAAATGATGTCTCTCTCATCATCTGTAAGGTCACCCAAATGGAATGTAAGCTCCTTCATGCCCTTATTAACCACATATGCCTTGATATCATCATTCTTATCCTTTACTGCCTTTGCAATGTCTGGAATAAAGATATAATCATCAATATCAAATGCGTAATCCTCTGGCATGATAAATGGAAGCATACCCCAGTTAATCAAGTTGGAACGATATCTCTTTGTTGCATATTCCTTCGCAACATTTGCCCATCCACCAAGTACCTTCTGACAAGAAGCAGCCTGCTCACGAGCGGAACCATCACCTGGTTTTACTGCAAATATAGTTGAACCAACACCGACGTTCTCATGTGTAATGTCTGGGAACTGTGCTTTAATCGTATCCATTACTTCTTTCCAGTTATCATCATACTTGCACATGCAATTTCCTTCTTCACGTGCTTTTTCAACTGCCTGAACCGCCTTTGCTCTACCAACATACTCTGGATCCTTACGAGACAATGTAAACTCTGCAAGTCCCAATGGGTTTGAACGGTAAGAAGAAGTCTCACCTGATGGAATTAATTCATCTGTTGTTGTGACTGGATCATTGATTACAGAAGCAACCTTTAAAATCAAGTTGTCTGTCAATGCTACCATTGCTGGCCAATCCTTAATGTTTGGACCAAACTTAATATCCACCGATGGGTCAGCTTTGCCAACACCATTATAAATACGATTCTCATAAATAGTCTTATCAAAGTAATACTTTGGATTTGTAAAGTTTGCATCAACGTCTGTTGCTGCTGTCAAATATCCCTTGTTTGCTGCTGTTGCTGCAATAGAACGAGCATCCATTAGTGCAACAGAAGAAATCTGTCCGTTCTGTACCTTAGAACCTTCACGGTTCGGGAAGTTTCTAGTTGAGTGACGAATCGAAAATGCATTATTTGCAGGTGTATCACCAGCACCAAAGCAAGGACCACAGAATGCTGTTTTTACAATAGCACCTGTTGCCATCAAATCTGCCAATCTACCATTCTTAGCTAACTCCATATAAATAGGTGTAGACGCTGGATATACGCTCAATGTAAACTCATCTGCACCAATGCTTGCACCCTTCAAAATATCAGCTGCTGCACAGATATTCTCAAATCCACCACCTGCACAACCTGCAATGATACCCTGATCAACATATAACTTACCATTGCGAACCTTGTCCTTCAATGTGAAATCGACCTTACCATCTAAGCTTACTAAGGCTCTCTTCTCGCAATCCTCCAAAATATCCATCAAGTTCGCATTTAATTCCTCAATCGTATATGTGTTACTTGGGTGGAATGGCATAGCGATCATAGGCTTCACTTTACTCAAATCCACATAAACCAATCCATCATAATAAGCAACTGCGCCTGGATTTAACTCCTTGTAAGACTCACCTCTACCATGAATCTCATAGAAGTCCTTAACCTCACTGTCTGTTTTCCAAATAGAAGAAAGACAGGTTGTCTCTGTTGTCATTACATCAATACCAATTCTGTAATCTGCACTTAAATTATCAACACCAGGACCAACAAACTCCATAACCTTGTTCTTAACATAACCATTGGCAAATACTGCACCAATAATTGCAAGTGCCACGTCCTGAGGACCAACGCCTGGTTCTGGCTTGCCATCCAAATAAATACCAACTACACCTGGCATCTTCACATCATAAGTCTGGCAAAGTAACTGCTTAACAAGCTCTCCACCACCTTCACCGATTGCCATAGTACCTAATGCACCATAACGTGTATGAGAGTCAGAACCTAAAATCATAGCACCACACTCAGCAAGCATTTCTCTTGCGTACTGATGAATAACCGCCTGATGAGGAGGGACATATACACCACCATACTTCTTTGCACAAGTAAGACCAAACATGTGGTCATCCTCGTTAATGGTTCCACCTACTGCACATAAAGAATTGTGACAGTTAGTAAGCACATAAGGAATTGGGAATTTCTCTAATCCTGATGCACGAGCTGTCTGAATAATACCAACAAATGTGATATCATGAGATGTCAATTTATCAAATTTAATCTGAAGCTTGTCCATATTATCAGAAGTATTGTGAGCCTTCAAAATACCATATGCAATTGTATTCTTCGCTGCTTCTTCCTTAGATACAACACTTCCTGTTTTACTCTGTAAAATCTCTGCCTGATTTGCGCCATCTTCGATAATCTCTGTTCCGTTAACCAAATATGCGCCGCCTTCATATAACTTAATCACGCTTTCTTCCTCCTTATACCATATGTCATTGATTCACAAATATCCTCGTGAAAAATCATAAATCAAAGCCCATTGTAGCATAAACCTAATGATAATTCAAACTATTTACACATTCAAATATTCTTCTAATCTTAATTAACAACTTGTAAGAATATTTCTGCAAAATAAAAGGATGAGCTAGCACCTAGTCACCCTTTCTCACGAACAATATACTCAAAAATATATTTACACATTTCATTCAATTCATTACTTATGCTATTGCACTGATTATCTATATTATAGCATTCATTACATCATCCGGATTCACACCCAAAAATACGCACATTCGAATAAACTCGTCCGCCTCTAAATCTTGATGATTCTTGACAAGATTTTCAATGTCAATTCCAATCACTTCTCTAACACGTTCTTTTGATATATGGGATTGTTCAATGTAATCTAATAAATATTTCTCTGCTTTCATGCACTCCACGTTTCCTTTAACACCAGAATTTAGCTGTTGCAAAATATTATATTCTACTTGCAAGAGATTTTCAATTAAATTTTTTCTATAATGAATGGAATTTAATTGACATGAAATACTAGTTTTTATAAGATTATAGAAACGAGTATCTAGATACGTACTTTACAGAAAGAAACGGAGACAATTATGAAAGATAAAAGCATCGGAAAATGGTTACGTTACTACAGAAAAACTGCAAAGCTATCTGTCAATGATGTTATCGATAAATTTGCAAATGAATACGATATAGAATATACGAATAAAGCCGTTTACGGGTGGGAAAGCGGCCAAAACCAACCACCAGCAGATACATTTCTAATTCTTTGCAAAATGTACAATGTAACAAACATTGTGGAATCCATGGGATATGTTTCTAAAAACGGTCGTAGCCCTTTAATTCTAACAGAAAAAGAAGAGGCTCTTGTTGAACAATACCGGTCCAACAAAAAAATGCAAGCTGCTGTAGATAAATTGCTAGATATATCTGAACCAAATGAATAAAATGCAAAATGGTACAAGAAGAATTTTTATCACATCTTGTACCATTTTTATTATTCGAAACTGTATTCCATTCTTTATTGCTGAAATGGCTCATTGAGTATGTCACAACCAGCCAACACAAAACGGCCGTTTTCAATAATCTTAACTTCTGTACCATCTCCATGCACGCTGACAATCTCTGCAATCTCATCATACGGAATGGTAATGTCTGTATGGCAATTAAAATACGCCTCTTTTTCATCTGTATCCCTTAGTAAGGAACATTCATTATCCTTTGCCACAATTTCCTTTCCATCCGGATTATATAATCTTACCTCCTCACTATGACTATAACAGGTATCACCTACCGCAAAATGAGGTCCCATTTTCTCCACAATCAGGATTGGTAACTTGTAGACGATGTCATATTCATTTGCCATGACATAGGCAGTTGTATTGGTTCCAATTGCAAATTCACCGATTGGCAACGTATCGCGATTATATAGCACATTTTCTTTAATATAACTGCGATTTTCCTCTTCTGTATCAAAGTTATCACAAGTATAATCGCTTATTTTTCCATCTTCAAAGGTTAACATAATGTTATTAAACTTCAAATCATTCAAGTAAACCTCTGAAACATTAAGAACTCCTTTTGTACCTGTAAGCTTTGGCGATGTAAACACCTCACCAACTGGAATATTCACATCCGCTGTACAGTTTTCGAAATTAGTTTCTTTTTCTGGATTGGCCAACTCGTGCATCATAACTGTCATATCTGTCTTGTTTGCACCAGCACCCTTCACACGCACAAATACAGCTCTATCTAACTCATCGATAATTACCTGTTGTACCTTCTTATAAGCTTCATTATCCAGGGTATTTACTTCCACAATTTTTGCAAATATCTCCTCAAAATTATCTCCGATTTCTGGAATTGGATAAGCTATTATAGTAAAGCTGTATTCACTTTGTGGTATATACTCATTTACAATTTTTGCACTTTCAGTAGCTGCTTGCACAGATAACTGCTGCTGCGTTTCGGATAGTTTTAAATTCTCAATCTTGTTCTTTGGCTCAAATGGCTGCTCTCCAAACACCTCTATCACAGCAGGACCTGCGTATTCCTTTGCCAGCTGCTTTCTTGTCTCATACGCATTCTTAAGAATTGCTGTTTTTCGCTCCACAAATGCTTTATCCAAAAACAGTGCATCGTCACCTCTGTGGTCGTACTCATATTGTTTATTGGCACTAGTACCTGTATAACCAGGTTTTAGGGTCTGTTTACGATTCACTCTCGCAATCGGAGCACGATAAATCACCGGTGTTAAGCCCATTTTCTCAAACTGCAAAATAGCTGCTCTTACCATGCGTTCCTGTCCAATAGCGTAACGAATATTCACCGTTCTTTTCTTAGATAAATCTATTCCTGCTACTTTGAAACCTTCTTCATATCCATGGGTATAAGTATACGCCATTGCCTCAACATCTGCCTCTGGCATCTCATTCAAAAACTTTGCTAAACGAATCTCGTTATCTGTAATATATTCACCATAATGGAATAGATATCTCAAATCGCTTAAGTTGCTATTCATAATAATATCCGTTGCAAAAGAAAGGGTTGGATCTAAAATTTCCCTAGTTCGATAATCAATAGTCTGATCTGCATAGTCGCTTACAAAGAAGTAAATCACCTTTTTCAATTCTTTTTCTGCTGGTGTCTCATCTTCAAACATGCAAAGCACTTCTACAAACAATTCTGCATGAATTGTCATATCAAACAAACGTTGCTCTACTGCATAAATGATATCTCCACGAAGCTCTGTGTAAAGAAAGGAAAGTAGCTGTCCATATCCATCGCCTAGCTTTGCAACTGCAAAAGCCGGATTTGCATAACTATTGTTGTAATGTTCCCCCTCTTCTAATACATCTTCGTATAACTTATGATTGTATGCTTGCATCTCTTCAAATGATGCATCCTTCATGTCCTTAATATCTACCTTTGTACGCAACTCATCCATTTGCACCATAAACTGTGCAACCTGCTTAAAATAATCAAGGTACGGATCCTTTATAGACGTATCTCCCTCCAAAAACATATGGATACGTTCCATAGCAAGCTCGTACCTTTCTCTTACACTTTCATTTACTTCCTTTAACAATTCACAATATTCCAAAGCTGTCCCTCTCTTCCATCGATTTACCTATCTACATCTTTCAATATACGTTCTATTTCAAATCGGAACCACACTACTTTAAATTGCCTAGCTCCTTATTCTTTGCTACCAGGGATTCCACATGCTCCCACAAAGTCTCAGAACCTTTATGTGTATTTGCGTTACGAGCAAGTACTTGCTCCGCAGCTACACCATGTTCTCTCCAAGCTCTTCCATCTGTAATATCATTTAACATGATGGGCTGTACTCGATCCAATGCATTTGCAAACTTTGCTTCCGGAGTCTCTCCAGCTTCGAACTCTTCCCAAAGCGCTCTCATTTCCTTTGCCTGGTCCTCTGGTAAAATGTTAAAAATACGGTCTGCTGCCTTTTCCTCGCGCTCACGCTTTGTTGCATTCCCTGCCGTATCATAAGCATAAGTGTCACCTGCATCAATTTCTACCGCATCATGAATCAGCACCATCTTAATTACATGCAACACATCTACCTTCTCATTGGCATACTCACTAAACAACATTGCCATCAGTGCTAAATGCCAAGAATGTTCGGAATCATTTTCATGACGACTTCCATCTGCCACATAGGACTGACGTTCAATATATTTCAACTTATCCATTTCTAAAGTGAATTCTAACTGCTTTTTTAAACGTTCCTTATCCATTCTATTAGTATCTCCTGTCTTTTTCCATATATCCTCAAATATACTAAGCCCATACAAGTTTTATAGCATATACCTATTTTACAATCCAGCCTACTATATACAAAATAAAGGCAACCAATAACGGAATAGCATTAAGAAACATTGCTATTCGTTTCATCAAAAAACCACCATCCTGCGATTTCCATGCTGCAACACTAAATCCCAAACCACTAATGGATACTATCAAACTCCCGACACCAAGCAAGCCAACAATTGCCGGTCCATTACCGCTATACATATAAGAAGCTACAATTGCACCAGCCATGCATAGTACAGCAATTCCACCTAAAACACAAGAAATCACTGCATCTGTACTAACACTTTTTACACTATATGCATTCTTAACCATACGTCACACTCCTCTTTTGCCTTGCCTGTTATCTAACATATAATCGCCCCACTTTAACAAGTAATACACAAAGTACCCAAGCAAGCCTCCCAATGTATTTAAAATTAAATCATCCACATCAAAGGAACCCACCTTTGCCACTAGCTGCAAAAGCTCCACGGAAAGGCTGAATAAAAATGTACAGCCTGTTACAAAATACCACTTCACACTGCGATTGACTACCCAGCGGATCAGGGCTCCAAATGGAATAAATGCCACTACATTACCAACCAAATTAATCATCACATTATAAAGTCCCAATTCTTCTCTATATCTTACAAAACGTAATATCTCCACAAAGGGTACTAAATTATATTGAAACTCATCCCGTCGAACAGTTCTCCCAAAGCCATCGCTCAAAAGTAAAAAGTACACTAACACAATCATGTACACACAAAATATAATTCTAGAAAAAATTCGAATCCAATCCTTTTTGTTCATTGTTCCATCCTAATATCTAATCAAATTCAAGCCTTGCCTGCTTCGCATGCAATCAACATTTTACCACAAACTTTTAGATGAAAAAAGGCTTTGTAATCATTTTCTCACAAAGCCCTTTCCTTTATTCCTCTGTCGTACCTTCTTCTGAAGTCTGCTGTGTTGTTCCTTCTTCCGTTGTTTCTTCATTAATCGGAATGGCTGCAGTCACCGACAACACCACATGATCCTCACCAGCCTGTGCGAGATACAGCTCTTTTCCTTCTTCAAAGTCTTCCAACGAAACGCATAATGTTTGATAATTTATATATTGTGTCTCCACTGACTTATCATCAATGTAAACAACTGAAAATTCATTGAATGCATTTCCATATATCCATACCTTGTCATCCTCAATGTCATAACCAGTCACTGTAATCTCACGAAGTCCCATGGTCATATTTGCAGTTGGAAATGGATTCACACCATCATATGCATAATGACTACCATACAAGGTGTCATAGGCCAACATTTCCAACATATCCATATAACGCTCCTGATCCTCCATATGCATATACTTATTGTGGAAGCTTTGGGTTAAACCACCCTTCAACTTCAAGCGATTAAATATATATGTGCTGGCTTGGTAGGCAGCCAAATCCTGATCCACCTTTTCCAAACCAAAATTATCCCACATTACCCATTCCGTCTCATATAAACCAATACCATCCAAATCATCCTCTTCCAAATTCAAGCTTGGCAAATGGTCTCCATACATGAACACAACTGTAGGCTCCTCTAGCTGCTCTAATTTATAAACGAGAGAAGCAATCATGTTATCGGTTTCTCTACACATATTAACATAGTACTTCCATGCGACACGTTTCTCATCGTCGCCAGCATATTTACCTGTAAATTCACAGTCCACATCAGTCAAGGTATGCGTATATTTCTTTGGATATCGGCCATGTGCCTGTACTGAGATGGTAGTAATATAATCTCTACCCTCCGTCTGCTCCATTCGTTCTATCATCAAATCATCTAATACATCATCCTTGGCCCATCCTCTTGGAGTGTAATTTAACATATACATATGCTCCATACCAGAGAAAGAATCAAAGCCTAGGTTTGCATAATCCTTATATCTCTCGTAAAATGTGGCATCATTGTTATGAAATCCTGCTGTGGCATATCCAAGTCTCTTTAAATCATAACCCATACTTCCACAAGTATTCTCGGTCATAACCGTCTTAAATGGATACTCACCCGCACCAAAGAAGCTAGTACTAATACCAGTCTGTACTTCAAACTCCGTATTTGCTGTTCCTGCGCCAACTGCTGGCACTGTAAATAGTCCAGAAGAAAACTGATTCTTCAACCGGCTATAGGTTGGCATTGGATTTTCAGATACTACAAAATCCTTCATATACTTTACGTCAAAAATGGACTCTAACTGTATCACAATAATATTGGGATTCTCTGCTGTAGCTGGTTCATTTTTGAAATAAACCATTTCTTCGTCATCTTCTTTATCTAAAATATTATCATTCTGTATATCTGCAGTCGTATCTTCTATCTTTTTATCTTCCGTCTTTTCCTCAGTGGTTTGTGTACTTACATCCGAAGCATTCTCTTTATTTTCCACAGTATGATCTACAATATCCCCTGTCTCTTCAGCCGTTGTGTTTTTCAATTCTTCCGCACTTTTTTGTTCTTCTTCTAAAGCCAATGCTTCCTCTTCCGTTTGGAACACAACCTCATGCTTATCATAATCCAAACCTTTTACAATATCTTGAATCGTTTTCTCGTCATATTCCTTTGGCTTCGAAATACCTACATCAATAATACTGTTCGAAAAACAATATGCAAAACCATAGTCATTATATGCATAAGCAAGATTACCAAAATTATCAGAAACCGTCTGGGTTTCCACTGCAACCTTGGTAAGTGTCCAAATCAAAAATCCACACATAATCACATATGCGGATGCACGAAACGGATGTCTTTTGTGCTTTGTCTTTGGCAAACGAATATACAAATAGACAAGCAAAGCAATCACTAACACGATACCAATTGCACTTAACACCATCTGCCACTCTGTCATATATTTATCAAGCATCGTCATAACATTACGAATCATTAAAATATCAATAGCCGAAAATGGTGTAGTTCGGAAACAAAGCACTATAAAATTTGCAAAGGCAGAAATAATCCAAATTGCACATACAAATACCGTTGCAAACACCCGTCGTTTAGCAAACAAAACCAAAGACAACGTCACAAAAATAATAAATGCATTGTAAAAGAATACTGTTGGTGATTCTGCTATAAATGCAAATGCCTTGAACAAGGAATGTCTACTCAACACTTCCAAGAACAGGTTCAACGCACAAGCGAGTAATAAATATCCAATAAATGGTATCTTTACAAGCTTCACAATAGGCTTCATACACTTTCCCAAAAACTGCATTGCCTTGGTCTGTCCCAATTTCTTAAAAGGGCTGATTATTTTTTCACCACATTTTTTACAATTTGTTTTTATTCTATCAAATTGATTTTTTACCTTTTCAATAAAGTTCTTCATCATCTTAACTCTTTCAAATAAATATCATGAATATAGCTACATATCTAATCACTATGTTGCGTTTTCAATTGACAAAACCCCAACAAATCGTGTATTAATCAATCTTCTTAATCCTTTGCTAATATATCATGCTCGTCAAAAAAATCAAGTTGTTTCACAATATTTTAAGAATATTGTAAGTATTCACCATTTCATGGTTCATTTCTGCTTTTCTACTAGAAAAAATGACGACAGCACTGTGTAATATATATGAAATCTTACACCGCTGTCGTCATATTCCTTCTCTTTGTCAAGACAATGAACCCTTTATCAATTTCTTTACTTCCATTAATGTGATATCCAAACCTCTTCTTTTAAATCTATCATGGTAGTCGCAAAAAACGCAGCAACATCCACGCTATAGTCCGTAAAGCCTTCCATCTCCTCCGCTGTAAGCAGAAAAGTAATGCTTTGTCCTGGTTCAACGTTTTCCTCTCTACGATCATATACGCATGCATTCGGTCCTTCTATATGCATCATACAACTCACTCTTTCTGCTGTTTCCTCTCCGTTATTCGTCACGGTAACGACCAGTTCCCCTTTTTCATTCACTTCTTCTTTCGTTTCTAATCCATCCTGAATCTTTGCGATGTGATCTAAATCCACCTGAAATTCCTGTTTTACCGCCAGCATATACACCCCCATCTGCGAAGTTATATCCTTTGTTGGGTATGTCATCAAAATGGAATAGCACCCATCTGCCCTATCAAAGAACAGAATTTCTGTTGTGCTCTTTTCCTGAGCATCTTCCACTACATATTTCCAAATTTCCACACCCCAGTCTTGGGAATTAAAATATGCACAATCCTGCGACCATGGATGCTGATTTTCATAACAAAAACGATTGTATTCCCACATCAACTTCTGCCAAGTCGTCTGATTTTGTTGTGTGATTTTTTCTTCATTTTCAAACCGCCTTGCTACTTCTTTAGCTGTGGCATCTGGATGATATGTAACTTGGTACACAACAGTTTTATTCTCGTTTTCCATTAGAACATTCTGTGATGGAGCAGCTATACATTTGTCATATGCATATCCAATTTCGTCAAGGAATGCTGAATGCTCTTTCTTCATCTTTTCTTCTTTTCCACAACCCGTAGAAACAATTGCGAATAACATTCCACAGAACAACAATGTCCATATCCTCTTATGCTTTCCTTTCATATTCCCTTCTCCTTCTTGTATAAACGAAACATTGTACACA